>JAGXSN010000218.1 GCA_018333815.1 Sulfuritalea sp.
CAACGAGCGCGTCAATGCCGTGTCCGACAAGCTCAAGGAAGGCCAGGTCGTGCGCGTCAAGGTGATCGAGATGGACGACAAGGGCCGCGTGCGCCTGTCGATGAAGGCGCTGCTGGCCGAGGCAGAAGCCACCGAAGAACCGCCCCCTGCGGCCCAGTAGCCCACCGCAACCGCTCCTCAAGAAACATGCAGGGCCGCCCCGAGTTTTTCGGGGCGGGCTCTTTTAACCTGCTTGCGGTCGTGCGTTGCGCAAGGCGGCGACGTTGATCGCAAAGCCGGCATCGTCCGCCCACGCTTCGATGGCCGGCGGCAGCTTGCGCTGCCAGTTCGGATGCTGGTGCTCCAGCGTGCCGGGCACGTTGATCTGCTCGGTCAGACCGAACAGATCCTCGGGCTGGACGGCCAGCAGCATGGCCGGGCTGCGCGCCAGATAGGCGTGAATGGCGGCGATGACCGCGGGCGCGAGTTCCGGCAGGGCGGCCGGAGCCGTGCTCACGCCGTCCGGCAGCAGGCCTTCGCGTTCCAGCGCCCAGAGCAGGCGGCCGCGATCCCAATCGCGCTCGGCGGTCAGTCTTTGGCGCAGTTCGTCGCTGGGAAAGAGCATCAGGCGCGTGCGTACCTCGAGATCGACGCCGCGCCAGAAACCCGCCAGCGTCGGCAGGTCGTGGGTGCCGGCGCAGACCAGGGCCTGGCGCGGCATGTCGGCCGGCAGGCGGAACTGGCTATCGGGGTAGCGCTCGAAAATCAGCGGATGGTAGGACAGCATGCCGGCGGCCGCCAGGCGCTCGCGCAGGCCTTCCGGCACGGTGCCGAGATCCTCGCCGATGACCAGGCAGGCGTTGTCCCGGCTCGCGCGGGCGACCAGGTCGAGCAGCGCCTCGAAGGGATAGTGGACGTAGGCCCCTTCGGTCGCCGGCGTGTCCTGGGCCACCCAGAACAGCCGCATCAGACCCATGACATGATCGATGCGCAGTGCGCCGGCGTGCTTCATGTTGGCGCGCAGCACCTCGACGAAGGGCGCGTAGTTCGCGTCGCGCAGGCAATGAGGGACGAAGGGCGGCAGGCCCCAGTCCTGGCCGAGCAGGTTGAGCTCGTCCGGCGGCGCGCCGGTGTTCGCGCCGCCGCAACCCGCCTTCCCGATCGCGAAAACTCCCTGCCGGCTCCAGACTTCGGCGCCTCCGGCGTTTGCCCCCACGGCGAGATCGCGGTAGAGGCCGATGGCCATGCCGCTCGCCTGTGCCCGTGCGGCGACTGCGGCGAGCTGCGCGTCGGCGAGCCACTGCAGCCAGGCGCGGTAGGAGATCGAGTCGGCCTGCGTCTGGGCAAAATCCGCCACGGCGGGCGAGGCGGGATCGCGATAGTCCTCCGGCCAGGCCGGCCAGCCCCAGGCGTCGCTCGTCCTGCGGAAATGCGCCTGCAGAGCCTCGTAGCGGGCGAAGCGTTCGAGCGCTTCGCCCTGCTGCGCGCGCCAGTCCGCGAAGGCCCGGGCGCGGGCGCCGCCGGCCTGCTTGAACTGGTCGAAGAGCAGGGGCAGGATCGCAAATTTCGCCTGCGCGACGCCGACGTAATCGACGACCCCGGTGGCGCGCAGGGCGGCCAGGCGCGCCTGAAAGTCGGCGCTGGCGAGACGGCGCTGCGCCGCTGCGCTGGCGGCGAATTCCGGCGCCGCTTCGACATCGATGTAGAGCGCGTTGAGGAAGGCTCGGTGCGAGGGGCTATAGGGACTGATGTGCGCCGGATTGTCGGGAAACAGCGCGTGCAGCGGATTGAGGCCGATGAAATCGCCCCCGGCGGCGGCAACCACATCGACCAGCGCGGCGAGATCGCCGAAATCGCCGCTGCCCCAGTTGCGCCGCGAGCGCAGGCTGTAGAGCTGGACGTTCAGTCCCCAGAGGCGACCGCCGCCGTCGAGCGCCGCCGGCAGATGGCAGCGCAGGGCGGCGGCGCCGTCCGTCCCGTGCGGCGACGCGGTGCGGAGCTCCTCCGCGGCGCGGTCCGGGTCCAGATGCATCGCCGCGAGCAGGTCGCGCAACACGCTCGCGGAGGTGGCGTGATAGCCGCCCCAGATGTCGTGATAGCCGCGCGCGATGCCGCAAGCGTCGGCGAGCCGGGCAAGCGCGTCCTCGTTCACCGGCCGGGGGCGCCGTCCTGGACCTGGCGCAGCAGGGCCAGGGTGCGGCCTTCGAGCGGATAGCGCTCTCCCCCGCCATAGCGGCCGTCTGGATCCAGTCCGTCGTGGTAGTGCGTGTCGAGGTCCACCTGCCACACGCAACCGACGCCCAGGTTCGGCAGCGCGAAATCGATCCGCTCGTGATGGGCGTTGAACAGCAGGATGAAATTGTCGTCGCGGATGCCGCGCCCCTGCCGGTCGACCTCGCCGAGCCCCTCGCCGGAGAGGTAGACACCGAGGCTGCGCGCGAAATCGTGCGACCATTCCTCGTCGCTCATGTCGCTGCCGTCGGGCTTGAGCCAGTGGATGTCCTTGATTTCCGAGCCGCGGATCGGCCGGCCCTGGAAAAAGTTGCGCCGGCGGAACACCGGATGCATGCGGCGCAGGCGGACGAGACGGGCGACGAAATCGAGCAGTCCGCGATTTTTCCCGGTCAGGCTCCAGTCGATCCAGCTGATCGGGTTGTCCTGGCAATAGGCGTTGTTGTTGCCGCGCTGGCTGCGCCCCAGCTCGTCGCCGGCCAGCAGCATCGGCACGCCCTGGGAGAACATCAGGGTGGCGAGCAGGTTGCGCTTCTGCCGGGCGCGCAGGGCGCGGACGCCCGGATCGTCGCTGGGGCCTTCGACGCCGCAGTTCGACGAGAGGTTGTTGTCGCTGCCGTCGCGGTTGTCCTCGCCGTTGGCCTCGTTGCGCTTGTGCGCATAGCTGACCAGATCTTCCAGGGTGAAGCCGTCGTGCGCGCAGATGAAGTTCACGCTCGCATAGGGTCGGCGACCGTTGTGGGCATAGAGATCGGACGAACCGGTGATGCGCGTGGCGAACTCGCCGATCTTGCCGCCGTCGCCGCGCCAGAAGGCGCGCATGCAGTCGCGGTAGCGGTCGTTCCATTCCGCCCAGCCGAGCGGAAACTTGCCGACCTGGTAGCCGCCCTCGCCGAGATCCCAGGGTTCGGCGATCAGCTTTACGCGGGACAGCACCGGGTCCTGGTGCAGGATGTCGAAGAAGGCGCCGAGGTGGTCCACGGCGTGCTGCTCGCGCCCGAGCGAGGCGGCGAGATCGAAGCGGAAACCGTCGACATGCATCTCCTGCACCCAGTAGCGCAGCGAATCCATGACGAGCTGGAGCACGCGCGGATGCTGCAGGTTGAGGGTGTTGCCGCAGCCGGTGTAGTCGCGGTAAAAGCGCGGATCGTCCGCCTGCAGGCGGTAATAGACGCCGTTGTCGATGCCCTTGAAGCTCAGGGTCGGCCCGAGATGGTTGCCCTCGGCGGTATGGTTGTAGACCACGTCGAGAATGATCTCGAAGCCCGCCGAATGCAGCGTCTTGACCATGGTCTTGAATTCCTTCGCCGAACCGCTGGCGGAATAGCGCTGTTCCGGCGCGAAATAGCCGATCGAGTTGTAGCCCCAATAGTTGCGCAGCCCCTGGTCGACCAGGTGGCGGTCATCGACGAAGCTGTGCGTCGGCATCAGCTCGATGGAGGTGACGCCGAGGCGCTTGAGATGCTCGATCACCGGCGCGGCGGCCAGGCCGGCATAGGTGCCGCGCAGCGCCGGCGGCACCTCGGGATGATCGATGGTGAAGCCGCGCACGTGCAGCTCGTAGATCACCATCTCGTGCCACGGGATGTGCGGCGAACGGTCGTCGCCCCAGGAAAAGGCCGGGTCGGTGACGCGGCATTTGGGCATGCTCGCCGCGTTGTCGCGCGCATCGAAGGAGAGGTCGCCCGCCGGATCGCCGGCCCGATAGCCATAATGGGCGTCGCTCCAGTCGAGCGGGCCGACGAAATCGCGCGCATACGGATCGATCAGGAGCTTGTTCGGGTTGAAGCGCAGACCGCGCGATGGATCGTACGGGCCATGGACGCGGTAGCCATAAAGCAGGCCGGGGCGCGCTTCCGGCAGGTAGCAGTGCCAGATCAGGTCGGTGTGCTCGCGCAGGACGATGCGCTGGACTTCCGCCCGGCTGTCCGGATCGAACAGGCACAGCTCGACCTTCTCGGCGTGTTCCGAGAACAACGCGAAGTTGACGCCTTCGCCATCCCAGGTCGCGCCCAGCGGGTAGGGCGCGCCGGGCCAGACGGCGGTGATCGGGAAAGCATGGATCCGCTGCATGGAGGACGGGCGGCGCAGGCTTGCAGTTGGCCGGCGAGAGGGTAGCACGGACGAGTCGGCGCCGGCGAGACGGCGCCGACCTTGCGCTATTTCGTCAGCCGGAAGCTGTTGATGGTCTTGCGCAGTTCCTCGGCGGTGGCGAGCAGTTCGTCGACCGCGGTTTCGGTTTCGCTCGATGCGGCGACGTTGCCGTCGATCAAGGTGGCGATGCGCTCGATGTTGTTCGATACCTGCTCGCCGGCGATCACCTGCTCCCGGGCGGCTTCGGCGATATGCCGGGCCATGGCGGCGACTTCCCGGCTGACCGCCGTCACCCGCGACAGTCCCGCGCCGCTTTCCTCGATCATGGCGTTGCCCTGATCGACTTCCTTGACGGCGCGCTCCATCGAGGCCACCGCGCTGTCGGTGACGCTGCGGATCTCGGCGACCGTGGCCGAGATGTCCTTGGTGCTCGCCGAGGTGCGCTCGGCCAGCTTGCGCACCTCGTCGGCGACGACCGCGAAGCCGCGACCCTGCTCGCCGGCGCGCGCTGCCTCGATGGCCGCATTCAGAGCGAGCAGATTGGTCTGGTCCGCGATCTCGCGGATCACCTGGGTGATCGAGCCGATCTTGGCGATGGCGCGGTCGAGCTCGGCGATCGTATTGCCGGATTCCTGCACGGCGGACACCACGCGACGGGTCGCCGCCATGCTGTTGTCCATGCTGTCCTGGGCCTTGCCCACCTCGGTCTGGGCGCTCTCGGTGATGCCCGAGACGGAGACGGCCGAATCGGCGACCGCCTTGACGGACTGGCTGAATTCCTCGGCGGCGGAAGCGACGGCCTGCGCGCTGTCGCGCTGCCGCTCGGACTGGCTGTGCACCCCGGCGGTCTGGGTCCGCACCTCGCGCGAGCGTGCCTCGATGTCAAGCCCGGCGTGGCGCACCTGGTCGAGGATCACCTTGAGATTGACCTGCATCGCCGCCAGCGCGGTCAGCACCCGGCCGGCCTCGTGACGGCCGGAAATGTCGATCTCGTCGGTCAGGTCACCCTGGCCGATGCGCTCGACGTGGCGCGTGATCTGCTGCAGGGGGGTGACGATCGCCCGCACCAGGAAGAACCCGGCGACGATCGCCAGCAAGAGGGCGAACGCGGCCCCGCCGATGCCGAGGGCGACGGAGACGGCGGGAACGAGGTGTTCCGCATGAGCGGCTTCCAGGCCGCGGTTTGCCTGCTTGAGACCCCAAACCCCGATCAGCGCGCCGCCGACGATCGGCAGCGCCATCAGGCCCAGGATCGCCATCAGGCGCGCCCGGATCGATAGGCGCCCGAAGAAGGGGATGCGCGTCAGCTTTTCCAGGTTCGCGCCGCCCGCGTTGACGCGCCGGTAGAGCTCTTCCGCCGTATTGATTTCGGCGCGGGTCGGTTCGGTGCGGGCCGACATGTAGCCGACCGTCTGTCCGTTCTCGACGATCGGCACGACGAAGGCCTTCACCCAGTAGTGGTCGCCGTTCTTGGCGCGGTTCTTGACTATGCCGCACCACGGCAGGCCCTGCTTGATCGTCTCCCACAGCCACTGGAAGGCGGCCGGCGGCATGTCCGGATGCCGCACGACGTTGTGGTTCTTGCCGATCAGTTCCTCGCGGTCGAAGCCGGACAGATCGACGAAGGTATCGTTGGCGTAGGTGATGGTCCCCTTGAGATCCGTCTTGGAGACGACATACCTGCCGGACGGAAAGGGAATCTCGCGCTGCGTGACTGGCTGGTTGTTCTTCATTTTCGCTTTCCCCGATTATTTTTGCACCGCAGTATTCTGCCAAAGGAAACGGGAACCGCATATCCCCATGGGGTAGTCGCGTTCCGCGGAACAGGCGGAGAAAAGGCAGCCGTCTCGCCGACGCCGACCTTACAGGAAGCGCTTGAGGATTTTCTGGCTGGGGGGATCGAGTGCGCCGCGGTCGGGAATCAGGAAGTGGATGCCGTTGCTGTCGGCGATCAGCAGCCCGTTGGGGTGGAGGCTGCCGTGCAGCCGGCGGATGTCGTCCTCGCTCTTGAGGATCAGTTCGGCGCCGCCGCGGTCGGTGTCGACCTGCCAGACGCTCGGCGTGGCATAGCTGCCGACCGAAACGATGCGCCGGATGATGGGCATGAATTCGCGCCGGGCCAGTTCCTCGACGATCGGCGTGCGCATTTCCTCCGGCAGGTCGGCCAGTCGCTCGATCCAGGCCAGTTCCCTGCCTTCGGCCGAAACCAGGGCGATGCCCCGCTCCGGAGCGGATAGCGCGAAGGCGCGCACCGGCACGACGCCTTCGCGCTCGCTGCCGTCGGCGTCGACGAAGACCAGTCGGCCGAAGGCATCGCGCCTCAGGCCGAAGCTCATGTCGGAGCCCCCTCGACGCCCAGGGGCGGCGGTTCGTCGAGCTGTTTGCTCTGCGCCATGTAGAGGCGCCAGTAGTGGCCCTCGCGCGCCATCAGATCGTCGTGCTTGCCGATCTCGACGATCCTGCCGCGATCCATGACGATCAGGCGGTCGGCGCGCCGCAGGGTGGACAGGCGGTGGGCGATGGCGATGGTGGTGCGGCCGCGGATCAGGTTGTTGAGCGCCTGCTGGATCTCGAGTTCGGTTTCGGTGTCGACCGCCGAAGTGGCTTCGTCGAGGATCAGGATCTTCGGGTCGATCAGCAGGGCGCGGGCGATGGAGATGCGCTGGCGCTCGCCGCCGGAGAGCGACTGGCCGCGCTCGCCGACGATCGAGTCGTAGCCGAAGGGTTGGCGCAGGATGAACTCGTGGGCGTGGGCGGCGCGGGCGGCGGCGACGATTTCTTCCTGCGTGGCGGCGGGCCTGCCGTAGGCGATGTTCTCGGCGATGGTGCCGAAGAACAGGAAGGGTTCTTGCAGCACCAGACCGATGTGCTTGCGCCAGTCGGCGACGGCGACGCTGCGCAGGTCGATGCCATCGACCCTGATGCTGCCTTCGCTGACGTCGTAGAAACGGCAGATCAGGTTGACCAGGGTGCTCTTGCCCGAGCCGCTGTGACCGACCAGCCCGATCATCTCGCCCGGCCGGATGTCGAGGTCGACGCCCTTGAGGATCGGCCGGTTGCCGTAGCGAAAATGCGCGTTCGCGATGCGGATGGCGCCGCTCAGCGGCGGCAGCGGCCGCGGGTTGACCGGGTCGGGCACACTCGAGACGTGGTCGAGAATGTCGAAGATGCGCTTGGCGCCGGCGGCGGCTTTCTGCGTATGCGAGACGATGCGGCTCATCGAGTCGAGCCGCGTGTAGAAGCGCGAGATGTAGGCCAGGAAGGCGGTCAGCACGCCGACGGTGATCTGGTCGCGCGTGATCAGCCAGATGCCGAACGCCCAGACCACCAGCACGCCGATTTCGGTGAGCAGCCCCACGGTCGGGGCGAACAGCGACCAGATGCGGTTGAGGCGGTCGTTGACCTGGAGGTTGTGGCGGTTGGCCTCGCGGAAGCGCTGCGCTTCGCGCGTTTCCTGGGCGAACGCCTTGACGACGCGGACGCCGGGGATGGTGTCGGCCAGCACGCTGGTCACCTCGGCCCAGACGCGGTCGATCTGCTCGAAGCCGGTGCGCAGCTTGTCGCGCACGATGTGGATCAGCCAGACGATCACGGGCAGCGGCGCGAGCGTGACCAGCGCCAGCCAGGGGTCGATCGTGAACAGGATCGCGGCCGTCATGGCGATCATCAGCACGTCGGTGGCGAAATCGAGCAGGTGGAGCGAGAGGAAAACGTTGAGGCGGTCGGTTTCCGAGCCGATGCGCGCCATCAGGTCGCCGGTGCGCTTGCCGCCGAAATATTCAAGAGATAACTTTAATAAATGTTCATAAGTTGTTGTTCTTAAATCTGCTCCTATGCGCTCAGACACCAGCGCGAGGATGTAGGTGCGGGCCCAGCCGAGCGCCCAGGCGAACAACGCGGCGCCCAGCAGCCCGCCGAGCAGCCAGAGGACTTTTTCCTGATCGAGGGGCTGGCCGCCCTGGAAGGGGATCAGCACGTCGTCCATCAGCGGCATGGTCAGGTAGGGGGGCACCAGCGTCGCGGCGGTCGCGGCGAGCGTCAGCAGGAACCCGGCCAGCAGCATGCCCTTGTAGGGTCGGGCGAAGCGCCACAGACGCAGCAGCACCCAGGTCGAGGGCGGCGTGTGCAGCTCGCGGGCGCAGTTGGCGCAGTCCTCGTCGTCCGGAGCGAGCGGAGCCTGGCAGATCGGGCAGGCGCCGGCGACCGCCGGGGGCGCGGGCCGGCCGCTCGCCAGGCTTTCGCGCAGCCGGTTGAATTCCCGTTCGAAACGGAGCGCGGCGGCGTTGCGACCCATCGAATAGCGCCAGCGGGCGAGCAGTTCGCGCCCGTTGGAGAGATCGAGGGCGCCGACTCCGGCCTGGTCGTGGTGATGCAGCCTGAGATCGGCGGAAAGGAGCCAGGAACGGTCGCCGGCGCTGATCCGGTCGCCGGTCAGCACGATGCGGCCGGTGCGGAAATCGAGCCGGTCGTCCAGGTCGATTTCCAGGGTGGCCACGGCCGCATCGCCTGCCGGAGCGGGCTGGAGTAAAGTGGAGGTCGTCACGACGGCAACGGGGAAGCGCAGATCGGGATGATAAGGGGCGCCGTCCCGCCCGCGCCGATTTTTCGGCGGGACGATGTCAGCGTTCCGCCGGGTTAACGCGTTGGGCCGTCTTTAAGTTTCACCACCAAGCTACTACAGATGAAATCCATCGAATTCCTCAAGATCGTCCATTTGCGCGGACCCAACATGTGGACCTATCGCCCGGTGATGGAAGCCTGGGTCGATATTGGCGAGTTGGAAGACTGCCCCTCCAACATCCTTCCCGGCTTTTACGGGCGTCTGACGGCCTGGCTGCCCTCGCTGGTCGAGCATCGCTGCAGCTACGGCGAGCGCGGCGGTTTCCTGCGGCGCGTGCAGGAGGGCACCTGGCCGGCGCACATCATGGAGCATGTCGTGCTCGAGCTGCAGACCCTGGCGGGACTGCCGGGCGGTTTCGGCCGCGCGCGCGAAATGGCCGCGCGCGGCCATTACAAGGTGGTGGTGCGCGCCTGGCACGAGGAGGTGACGCGCACCGCCCTTTACGCCGCGCGCGACCTGGTGATGGCCGCCATCGAGGATCGTCCCTTCGACGTCGCCGCCGTGGTCGAGGCGCTGACCGATCTGGTGGATGCCAAATATCTCGGGCCGAGCACGGCGGCCATCGTCGCTGCGGCGGACGACCGCCATATTCCGGCGATCCGTCTCTCGGAGGGAAATCTCGTCCAGCTCGGTTACGGCGCCAAAAGCCGCCGCATCTGGACCGCCGAGACCGACCTGACCAGCGCCATCGCCGAGAGCATCTCGCGCGACAAGGATCTCACCAAGTCGTTGCTGGCGCCCTGCGGCGTGCCGGCGCCGGAGGGGCGCATGGCCGACGATCCGGCCGACGCCTGGGAGGCCGCCCAGGAGATCGGCCTGCCCGTGGTGGTGAAACCCTACGACGGCAACCACGGCCGCGGCGTCTTCATCAATCTGACGACGCGCGAGGAAATCGAGACGGCCTACGGCGTGGCCGAGGAGGAAGGCAGCGGCGTCATGGTTGAGCGCTCGATTGCCGGCAGCGAGCATCGCCTGCTGGTCATCGGCGGCAAGCTGGCCGCCGCCACCCGGGGCGACGTGGTGGCGGTAGTCGGCGACGGCTGTTCAACCATTGCCGCGCTGATCGACAGCCAGATCAACTCCGACCCGCGGCGCGGCGCCACCGAGGAGCATCCGCTCAGCGCGATTCGCCTCGATGCGGCTGCCCGGATGGAAATCGCGCGCCAGGGCTTCAAGCCCGACGCCGTGCCGCCGGCAGGACACAAGGTGCTGATCCAGCGCGCCGGCAACCATGCCTTCGACGTCACCGACGCGGTGCATCCGGAGGTGGCTCGCGCCGCCTGTCTGGCCGCGAAGATCGTCGGCCTCGACATCGCCGGCATCGACCTCGTCTGCGCCGACATTTCCCGCCCGCTGCAGGAGCAGGGCGGCGCGATCGTCGAGGTCAATGCCGGCCCCAGCCTGCTGATGCACCTCAAGCCGGCCGTCGGCCGGCCGCGCCCGGTCGGCAAGGCCATCGTCGATCACCTGTTTCCCGGCACGGACAGCTGCTGCGTGCCGGTCGTCGGCGTGACCGGCAGCCATTCCACGACGCTGGTCGCGCGCATCGTCGCCCGCCTCGCGCAACTGGCCGGACGGCGTACCGGCCTGGCCTGCGGCGACGGATTGTTTGTCGATCAGCGCACGGTGGACCGGGGCGACTGCGCCCGTTTTGCTCCCGCGCGCCGTCTGCTGATGAACCGCGCCGTCGATGCCGTCGTGATCGAGAATCCGCCCGCATCGATGGCGGGCGAGGGCCTGGCCTACGAGCGCTGCCAGGTTGGCGTGATCACCGCCATCGACCCCGCGGCCTTGCTGCCGGAGCATGGCATCGAGAATGCGGAGCAGCTCTTCAAGGTGCTGCGCACCCAGGTCGATGTGGTCCTTCCCGCCGGCGCGGCGATCCTCAACGCCGACGACCCGACCGTCCTCGAGATGGCCGGCCTGTGCGACGGCGAAGTGATCTTCTTCGGCGCCGCCGCCGCGGCGCCGCCGGTCGTCGAGCACCGCCGCAAGGGTGGCCGCGCCCTGCTGGTGCGCGACGACAAGCTGGTGCTGGCGGCCGCCGCCCTCGAGGCGCCGC
>JAGXSN010000219.1 GCA_018333815.1 Sulfuritalea sp.
CCCCGCCGCACCGGCTTGTCGTGCCACACCACACGGTGCCGGTGCGCATAGGGGCAGGCCGGATCGGTCGGCACATGGAAGTACGAGGGATCGTCCACCACGCGGCCGTAATGTAGCCACTCCGTATCGGCGGCCGGCGTAATCACATAATCGCCCGCCTTGATCTCCAACAGAAAGCGGCCGATCTGCCCGACCTGTTGGCCGATGACGATATTGCTGGTGTCCTGGGGATGGGCCGCCTTGTAGAGCGGATAGAGTTCTTCGCGGCTCCTGATAGCGGCAAGATCGGTATCGTGTATCCAGCCGATGGCGACGTAGCGGCCATTGAGGAAGGCTTGGGTATGGGTGCCGAAATCGGCGCGGACGCACCAGACGTTGGTCATTGCAGGGACTCCGCGGGAACATGATTGGGCGAGAGTTCGCCGGAGAGGAGCTTGGGGAGAAGGGTGTCGCGCAAAGCCGCTAGTTCATTGGTTTCCAGCCTGCCATTGATGATCTTAGAAATTAGCGGATCAAAGGTGGCGCCCATTGCGGCCAGCAATTTCTCGCTCGGACAAAGCACCTTCGCATCCGTCAAATGCTTGCGCTGGATGTGCCCCATCGTCGTCGCCTTGTTGGCGGCGATGTCGCGGAAACCCCGAAGATGATGGCGCGTCCAGAGGAGGTAGAACCACTTGGGGAACTCCGCTGACGTGACCTTGAATAGGTGCTGATTGAGTGCCCCTTGTCCGCCGCACCAGATTTCGACCTCCAGGCTCCCAGACCACGAGAACAAGACATCGCCATTCTCGATGACATACGCTGGCGGAATCTCGGTATTTGCCCGGTCCGCGCCAAGGGTATGGCCGGCGCGTAGTTGTGCAATCTTGATGACGGGCAACCATTCATCTCCGGTCGCGGGATACTTCTGAAGCGCCAAGCCGTTGAGAAAGTCGGCAACGTCGTCCAGACTACGAACACTCCACCCCTTCGGAATCTCCCCCAGCTCAGAATCCTGAAAACTGCCGGGGAACAGCGCGAGCACGTCGGGCGTCAGGCCGAGGCGGCGGCAGATGGATTCGGGGGGCTCGCCGCCGGCCTTGGCGCGGACGGGGTCGAAGTCGACGAACCAAGACTTGAAGATCGCCCGCGCCGTGGCCTCCAGAGTTTCGTTCATGCGGCGGTTCAGTTCGATCTTGTCGTCGAGGGTGCCGAGGATGTGGGCGATGGCAAGCTGGTTACTCAGTGGCGGAAGGCTTATAGGCGTATCGCGGAGGATTCCAAGGTTGGTGTGTGGCACACCTACTTGAATCGCGTTTTGCCTGATGTATTCCTGTTGCTCAGGCGAACTGAAAACGTAGAAGAGAAATAGCGGATCGGCCTTGGCTCGATCCACAGTCAGTTTCATCTGACTCTGTGAGATGACGTAGGAGCTGAAGCCTCCATCGGGGACCAATGCAACTTGCCCAAGGGTGCCGCGTTGAGTGAATACTATGTCGCCCGGTCGTGCCAGATTAGCCTGCAAGGTTTGAGCTTTTTCAGGCGATACGTAGGCGAACTCGCCCGATACCCAGCGAGATCCCATGTTCTGGCCTCTGATAACTGGAACTCCGTCTGTCGTGTAGTCAGCCGAAACTAGGTTTGAGCCAAATGGGCCACCAACGAGGGCATTGCGTGTGCTCGCCGCGATCTCGCCAATTGTCGTTTCCACCCACTCACTCATCCCCGCCCCCCAGCTCCTCCACCGCCTTATGCAGGAAGGCGGCGATCTCTTCCTTCCCCGGCAGTTGCACCTGGTAGCGCGAGACGAAGAGCTGGTTGCTCATACCGGCCAGGGCGTATTCGACGAGTTCCGCGTTCTTGCGGGTGCACAGGAGGATGCCCACGGGCGGCTGGTCGCCTTCGGCCATTTCGTGCCTGGCGTAGTAGCCAACGTAACTGTTGAGCTGGCCCAGGTGTTCGTGCTTGAAGGCGTCGTTTTTCAGTTCGATGAGCACGTGGCACTTGAGGATGCGGTGGTAGAAGACGAGATCGACGAAGAAGTGCTCGCCGCCGATCAGCAGGCGCTTTTGCCGGGCCTCGAAACAGAAGCCGTGGCCGAGTTCGAGCAGGAAGTCTTGCAGCTTGTCGAGCAGGGCGTCTTCGAGCTGGCTTTCGCCCATGACTTCCTGCGGCTTGAGGCCGAGGAATTCGAAGACGTAGGGATCGCGGATGATCTGGCGGCTGCTGGCGGGCTCGGCGCCGGCGTGGGCGCGCTTGGCCAGCGCGGCCTTGTCGGTGGAGAGGCCGCTGCGCTCGAAATACTGGCTGGCGATCTGGCGCTTGAGTTCGCGCACCGACCAGTTGCCGCGCAGGGCTTCGGTTTCGTAGAAGGTGCGGCGGAGCGGCTCGTCGAATTGCAGCAGTTCGGCGAAGTGCGAAAAGGACAGCCGCTCCAGCAGCAGGCGGCCGGGATTTGCGATGGATTGTGGGGACACCGTCCCCACGATGGGCGATTCGGGAGACGCCGCCTCCCGAATGTTGGCGGCGGGCAATCTGGCGGACAGTGTCTGCCAAATTTCCGGGGATAGGAGTTTGTTGCCGGATTCGGGAGACAGCGTCTCCCGAATCTGTGGATACGCCAGATAGAACTGGCGGAAACGGCGCAACTCGCGGGCCTCGACGCGCTTGAGGCCGCCCTGCTGCAGCCGTTGCGCCAGCGTGTCGAGCAGCCGCTCGCCATAGCTGGCACGGTCGGCGCCGGATTGCTCGTACTCCTGGATGTAGTGGCCGATCATCCAGTTGCGCAGGGTCAGGCTGACGTTGACGGCCTTGGCGGCCTGATCCGCCAGCGCCGCATGGGCGCGCTCGATGGCGGCGACGAGATCGTCGAAGCCAGGAGCCTTAGAGCTCATAGCCCAGCCCGGCCAGATTCTTGCGGATTTCGGCCTCCAGTCGGGCGCTTTCGGCGAATTGATCGCGCAGCGTGGCGGTGAGCCGGGCCATCTTGTCCTCGAAGGGCTCGCCGTCCGCCACTTGCGCGGCGGCACCGACGTAGCGGCCGGGGGTGAGGACGTAGTCGCTCTTGCGAATGTCGATGAGCTGGGCGGCCTTGCAGAAACCGGCTGCGTCGGCGTAGCCCTTGCCCTGCTTCCAGGCGTGGAAGGTGTTCGCCACCCTGGCGATGTCCTCGGGTTTGAAGTCGCGCAGCACGCGGTCCTTCATGTAGCCGAGGTTGCGGGCGTCGATGAACAGGGTTTCGCCTTTTCGGTTTCGCGTGCCATTGCGTTCGGCCTTGCTGCGGGTGAGGAACCAGATGCAGGCCGGGATCTGGGTATTGGTGAACAGTTGGCCCGGCAGTGCGACCATGCATTCGACGAGGTCGGCCTCGATCAGGGCCTTGCGGATTTCGCCTTCGTTGTTGGTGTTGCTGCTCATCGAGCCGTTGGCCAGCAACAGCGCCATGCTGCCGTGGGGCGCCAGGTGGTGGATCATGTGCTGCATCCAGGCGAAGTTGGCGTTGTTGGCCGGCGGCACGCCGTATTTCCAGCGCACGTCGTTGTCCTTCACGCCTTCGTTCCACTCCTTCATGTTGAAGGGTGGGTTGGCCATGATGAAGTCGGCGCGCAGGTCCGGGTGCTGGGGCTTGGTGTAGGTGCTGGCCGGTTCCTTGCCGAAGTCGAAATCCATGCCGCGGATGGCCATGTTCATCGAGGCCAGGCGCCAGGTGGTGGGGTTGGCTTCCTGGCCGTAGATGGATAGCGCGCCGATCTTGCCGCCGTGCTCCAGCACGAAGCGCTCGCTCTGGACGAAGAAGCCGCCCGAGCCGCAGCAGGGGTCGTACACCCGGCCCTGGAAGGGTTCGAGCATTTCGACGATCAGGCCGACGATGCTCTTGGGCGTGTAGAACTCGCCGCCGCGCTTGCCGGCGGCTATCGAGAACTCGCCGAGGAAGTATTCGTAGACGTGGCCGAGGATGTCCTTGGCGTGCAGGCTTTCGTGCTTGAAGGGCACGGTGGCCAGCAGGTCGATCAGGCCGGGCAGCGCCGCGTCGATGCGCCAGCGGGCATAGCTCTTGTCGAGCACGTTCTTGAGCCTGGGGTTTTCCTTTTCGACGGCCTCCAGGGCGTCGTCGAGCAGGCGGCCGATGCCGTTGAACTTGTATTCGAAGGTCTTGCCGTTCCTGACTTCGAGCTTGGTGCCGATGGCAACCTTGGCGCTGACCTTGAGGAAATCCCACCGCGCCAGGGCCGGCACCCAGAAAATGTTCTTCTCGGTGTAGTAGTCGCGGGCTTCGAGTTCCTGTTCGATCAGCTCGGCGCCGTCTTCTCCGAGGTAGTAGTCGTTGGCCGGGTCGGCGAAGGCGGCTTTCAGTTCTTCGCGGCGTTCCTTGAAAGCATCGGAGACGTACTTGAGGAAGACCAGGCCGAGGACGACATGCATGTAGTCGCCGGGATTCAGATTGGCGCGCAGCTTGTCGGCGGCGGTCCACAGGCGCTTGTCGAGGTCATTGAGGAATTGCTGTTCGGCGTTGTTCAAAACTGTCTCCTCCCAAAGACCGCGGAATCTTGCACCGGCCATGCAATGGCCATAGCCGCGACGATCTCCAGCACTTCGGCGCCGTAGCGCTCGGCCTTGGCCTGGCCGATGCCGGGCACGTCGAGGAGTTCGTCGGCGCTCGCCGGCCGGCGCGCGGCGAGTTCGTGCAGGGTCTTGTCGTGCATGATCACGTAGGCGGGCACGCCCTGCGCCTTCGCCTGTTCGGCGCGCCAGGCGCGCAGGGCTTCGAAAAGGGTCTCATCGCTGCCCGTTGGCGTTGCCGCCGCAGTTTTGTGCCGTCTAGCCAGCGCCGACTTTTGCTTACGTTGCCGGCGCAGGTGCAGCAGGCTTTCGCCCTTCAGCACCGGGCGCGCGGCGTCGGTGAGCTTGAGCGCGCCGAAGGACTGCGCGTCGGCGTGCAGCAGGCCGGCGGCGAGCAACTGGCGGAACACCGAGCGCCAGCCGGCCTCGTCGAGATCGGCGCCGACGCCGAAGGTGGGCAGGCTGTCGTGGCCGAGCTGCCGGATGCGCTCGGTGGTCTTGCCGCGCAGCAGGTCGATCAGGTGGCCGGCGCCGAAGCGCTGGCCGGTGCGCAGGATGGCCGACATGGCTTTTTGCGCGGCGATGCTGCCATCCCACAGTTCCGGCGGTTCGAGGCAGGTGTCGCAATTGCCGCAACGATCTTCCCGCGTCTCGCCAAAGTAGGCGAGCAGGCGCGTGCGCCGGCACTCGGCGGTCTCGCACCAGGCGAGCAGCGCGTCGAGCTTGCCGCGCTCGATGCGCTTCTGCTCCGCGCCGGCCGCGGACTCGTCGATGCGCTGGCGGTGGATCACCACGTCGTTGAGGCCGTAGGTCATCCAGGCCTCGGCCGGCTCGCCGTCGCGCCCGGCGCGGCCGGTTTCCTGATAGTAGGCTTCGAGGCTCTTGGGCAGGTCGAGGTGGGCGACGAAGCGCACGTCGGGCTTGTCGATGCCCATGCCGAAGGCGATGGTGGCGACCATGACGATGCCCTCTTCGCGCAGGAAGCGCTGCTGGTGGCGCGTGCGCGTGGCGGTGTCGAGGCCGGCATGGTAGGGCAGGGCGGCGATGCCTTGTGCGTTGAGCCAGGCGGCGGTCTCGTCCACCTTCTTGCGCGAGAGGCAGTAGACGATGCCGGCCGCGCCGGCATGCCCCGCGAGGAAGCCGAGCAACTGGCGGCGCGGGTTGTTTCTGTCGACGACGGTGTAGCGGATGTTCGGCCGGTCGAAGCTGGAGACGAAGACGCGCGCTTCCCCGAGGCCAAGCCGGGCGAGGATCTCGCGGCGGGTCAGCGCGTCGGCGGTGGCGGTGAGCGCGATGCGCGGCACAGCCGGGTAGCGCTCGTGCAGGATGGAAAGCTGGATGTATTCTGGACGGAAGTCGTGGCCCCATTGCGAGACGCAGTGCGCCTCGTCGATGGCGAAGAGGGCGAGCTGGCCGTCCGCGGCCAGGCGGTCGAGGAGATTGAGGCAGCGTTCGGTCAGCAGCCGTTCGGGCGCGACGTAGAGCAGGTCCAGCTGGCCGGTGCAGAGCGCTTTTTCCGTCGCGACAACGGCGGCGAAATCGAGCGTCGAATTGAGGAAGGCGGCGCGCACGCCGGCCTGGCGCAGGGCATCCACCTGGTCCTGCATCAGCGCGATGAGCGGCGAGACGACGATGCCGACGCCCGGCCGCAGCAGGGCGGGAATCTGGTAGCAGAGCGACTTGCCGCCGCCGGTGGGCATCAGCACCAGCGCATCGCCGCCGCCGGCAAGGTGGTCGACGATCTCGGCCTGCGGGCCGCGAAACGCCGGGTAGCCGAAGACCCGATGCAGCAGTTCGAGCGCCGTGGCGTCCGTCACGGCAGCCCGGCCTTGCCTGGGCGCTTGGGCGCGAAATTCTTGCGGTGAGAATTCTTGCGGTGAGAATTCTTGCGGTGAGAATTCTTGCGGTGAGAATTCTTGCGGTGAGAATTCTTGCGATTGGGCATAATCCGTTCGAATCTAGCACAGGCCGGACCCATCTGGGTTCGATTGCAACGACCCCGGAGCCAGCATGCAAGCACAGGAAAGCGAAGCCAAGAACGAACTGGAACAGAAGCTGTTGGCCGCCATCAACGGCGAGCTGCCGGGCGAGGATTTCATGAATGAACTGCTGACGCAGCAGATTTTCATCCCCATCAAGGATGACCGGGACAGCGGCATCCCGGGCTTCCAGCTCACCAACAAGGCGACGCCGCTGGTGGTGCAGGACGAGCAGGGGCGCAACACGCTGGTGCTGTTCACGAGTCCGGAACGGGCGAAGGAGTTTCTCGTCGATGTGCCGGGTTACAGCGGTGGCCTGCTCGCGGATTTCTCGTGGATCGTCGAACGCATGGACCCCGGCTTCGCCATCGCCGTGAATCCCGGGCTCGAACTGGGCATGGACATCGATCCCGAGGACGTGACGCAGATGCTTGAGCTGCTGGCCGCGCGCGGGAAAAAAAACTGACCATAATGGCCCCCCACGCTCGCAAAATCAGCTCGCTGCCCCCCACAGGTGGGCGCATGCCCTCTTGGGACGGCCCGGCGAGGCCATGAAACCCGGCTACGTTCGCCCGCTCGACCTGAAGCGGGGCTGCGTCGACATGACGCACGGCGCGGGCGGCCGGGCCATGGTGCAGCTGATCGCCGAGCTGTTCGCCAGGCATCTCGGCAACGAATACCTCGGCCAGGGCAACGACGGCGCCGTCCTGCCAGCGCCGACTATTAGTGGCAAGGGTGGCAAGCTCGTGATGGCCACCGACAGCCACGTCGTATCGCCACTGTTCTTTCCCGGTGGTGATATCGGTTGCCTGTCGGTGCATGGCACGATCAACGACGTGGCCGTGATGGGCGCGACGCCGCTCTACCTCGCGGCGGGCTTCATCCTCGAAGAGGGCTTCCCGCTGGCCGACCTTGCGCGCATCGTCGAATCCATGGCCAAGGCGGCACGCGAAGCCGGCGTGCCGGTGGTGACCGGCGACACCAAGGTGGTCGAGCGCGGCAAGGGCGACGGCATCTTCATCACGACGACCGGCGTCGGCGTTCTTCCTGAGGGTCGCGACATCGGCGGTGCGAAGGCGCGACCGGGCGACGCGATCCTCGTTTCCGGCAACCTCGGCGACCATGGCGTCGCCATCATGAGCCGGCGCGAGAACCTCAGCTTCGACGCGCCGATCGCCTCCGACACCGCCGCGCTGCACGGCCTGGTCGCCGCGCTGCTGGAAACCGGCGCCGACATCCGCGCGCTGCGCGACCCGACGCGCGGCGGCCTCGCAGCGACGCTCAACGAGATCGCCACGCAGTCGGGCGTGGGCATGATCCTGCGGGAAAAGGATATTCCGGTTAATCCGGTGGTCGCGGCCGCCTGCGAATTTCTCGGCCTCGATCCGCTCTGCGTCGCCAACGAAGGCAAGCTGGTCTGCATCTGCGCAGACGTTGATGCCGAGCGCGTGCTGGCGACGATGCGCGCCCATCCACTAGGTGCGAATGCGGCGCTCATTGGCTCGGTCAGCGCCGACGACCACCATTTCGTGCAACTGACGACCATGCTCGGCGGCCGCCGCATCGTGGACTGGCTCGCGGGGGATCAGCTCCCGCGCATTTGCTGACGGCCGGGCCGATCATCGATTCACTCGGCGGGTTCGAGTCGCAGCAGTTCGCCCTCCGGGCTGTCGGTCAGTAAGTAGAGATAACCGTCCGGACCGGCGCGCACGTCGCGGATGCGCCCGACGACAGCCTTCAGCAGGATCTCCTGACGCCCGATCCGCTCGCCGTCGAGTTCCAGTCTGACCAGCATCTGCTCCCTCAAGGCGCCGACAAACAGGTTTCCCTGCCAGCGGGGGAACCGGTCGCCAGTGTAGAAGCTCATGCCGGAGGGCGCGATCGATGGCGTCCAGTGGTGCAGGGGTTGGGCCATGCCTGGTTTATGCGTGCCTTCGCCGATCCGGGTGCCGATGACGTAGTTGCGGCCGTAGGTAATCACCGGCCAACCGTAGTTTTGCCCGGCGCGCATCACGTTGATTTCGTCGCCCCCTTGCGGGCCGTGCTCATGCGTCCAGAGCTCGCCGGTCACGGGATGCAGGGCGGCGCCCTGGATGTTGCGGTTGCCGAGCGTCCATTTCTCCGGACGCGCGCCCGGCGTGGCGAGGAAGGGGTTGTCGTGCGGTACGCGGCCGTCATCGTGCAGGCGGATCACCGAGCCGGCATGGTCGTCGAGCCGCTGGGCGCGATCCTTGTCGCCGCGGTCGCCAAGAGTGATGTAGAGGAAGCCCCGGCGGTCGAATGCCAGGCGGGAGCCGAAGTGAAGAGAGCTGCGCGTCTTCGGCTGCATGCGGAAAATGATCCGGACCTCGGTGAGGCGGTGATCGCGCAGCCGGGCGCGCAATACTTCCGTGCCATAACCGCCCTCCCCCTGCGCGACGAAGGAAAGATAGAGCCAGCCGTTGCGCGGGTAATCCGGGTGCAGGACCACGTCGAGCAGCCCGCCCTGGCCGATCGCCGCAACCGGCGGCAGGCCGCCGATCGGCTGCGGGTCGAGCCGG
>JAGXSN010000220.1 GCA_018333815.1 Sulfuritalea sp.
GCCCTCGGCCCGCCGGCCGCCGCGCCGCCGACCGGCGGCGTCGCCGTGTCCGCGCCCGTCGTCGTGTTCAGCGGCAGCGAGGGGTTTTGATGCTCTCCCTCGAACCCCTGCTGCGCGCCCGGCTGGCGGAAATCGCCGGCCTCAAGGGCGTGCATGGCCTGGCCGATCTGGGCGCCGAAAAGGTCAGGCCGGCGCCGTGCGCCTATGTCGTCTATGACGGCGCGCGGGTGCTGGCGACCAGTGTCGACAGGGTCGAGGCCAGGCTCGCGGTGCGCTGGCTGGTGGTGCTGGCCGTCAAGGAGGTATCCGGCGCGGCGGATGGCCAGGCGGCGCGTACCGCCGCCCAGCCGCTGGTCGCCGCGATCCTCGGCCTGTTGATGGGCTGGCGCCCGGACCCGGCGCACATGGAGCTCAAGCTGGTCGAATGTCCGCGCCCCGATTTCCAGGGTGGCCTGCTCTGGCTGCCGCTCGTGTTTGAAACCGAACAAATCCTCAAAGGAGATGATCAATGACCCAGAAAACTTACATCGGCAAGGGTTCGATCTACGTCGACAATGGCTCGACCGGGCTGGTGCCGCTGGGCAACTGCTCGAAGCTGACGCTGTCCGTCGATGAAGAGACCAAGGAGATCCTCGACTACGAAAACGCCGGCGGCGGGCTGGTCAACAGCCTGTCGCGCGTGTCCGCCGTCAAGCTGGCAATCACCTGCCATAACTTCGAAGCGGACAATCTGGCCCTCGCCGTGCGCGGCGCGGCGACGCCGACAGTCTCGGTCGCCCCGATCCTCGACGAGGCTCTGACGGCGAGGAAGGGCGCGCTGTTGCCGACGGCGCGCCTCGTCAATCCGGCGGCGCCGGTCACGGTGACGGGGCCCGGCGGCACGCCGGTCTATGCGGCCGGCGCCGATTATGCGGTCAAGACCGGCGGCATCTTCATCCCGACGACCTCCGCCATCGCGAACGCGGCAGCCCTGCTGGTCGACTACACGCCGCTGGCCGACGATCTGCTGCAGGCGCTGACGGCCTCCGGACTCAACTATCGGCTGGTCTTCGACGGCCTGAACGAGGCGGACTCCGGCAAGCCGGCCTTCTACGATTTCTTCAAATGCGCCTTCGCGCCGTCCGGCTTCGATTTGATCGGCGACGACTTCGCCGGCTTCGAACTGGCGGCGACGGTGCTGAAGGACGCCAGCAAGGCGGGCCTCGGCGTGTCGCAATACTTCCGCGCGCGGATCGGCTAAGCGATGGCCGACGAATTCGAAGTCATCGCGCCGGCGGCGGAGCGGATCGTCTTCGCCGGCGCCGAGCGTTGCCTCGCGCCGCTGACCGTGGCGCAGATCCCGCGCGTGGCGCGCGCCATCAAGGCCATCGGGGTCGAGCGCCTGGGCGGCGCGCTGCAGGGCGATGCCGCCGCGCTGCTCGATCTGCTGGCCGAGCATGGCGGCGACTTGATCGATCTCGTCGCCGTGGCCGCCGGCATCGAGCGGGAAGCGGTCGAGCGGGCGTTGCCGGACGAGTTCGTCAGCCTGGCGGCGACGCTCGCGCGGGTGAATGCGGATTTTTTCGGGCAGCGCCTGTTGCCGGCGATCCAGGCGGCGATGCCGACGGGAGCGCCGGAACGTGGGGCTGGGCCGATGCCTTCCAGTGCCTGATGGCGCACGGTCACCGGCGCGCGGACATTCTCGGCTACACGCTGGCCCAGGTGCGCGCCTTCATGGGCGCGGCGGCGCGGCAGGCGCGGCAGGAGCAGATCGGCATGGCCGTCGCCCTGCGCATGGCGCAGGCGGACGGCAAGACATGGCGGGCCTGCCTCAAGGAGATGGGCGGCTGAAGAGCCAGCCGGCGAAGCGGGCCGCCCAGACGAGATAGGCGAGCGCCGCCGGCAGCAGCCACACCGGCGAAACCAGGAGGCCCAGCAAAGCGGCCAGAAAACCCAGCAGCGGCAACAGGACGATGGGCATGACGAAAAAAGACCTCGAACTCGCGTTACGCATCACCGCCAAGGATAACACCGGTAACGCGCTCGGCAAGACCCGCGCCGGGGTCGAGTCGATCAGCGACCAGTTGGCTGTCGCGAAGACGCAGCTGGTCGCGTTTGCCGCGTCGCTGGTCGGGTTGGGCCAGCTGCGCGCGCTGGTCGCGCTGACGGACGAGCTCCAGTCGGTCAATGCCCGGCTGAAACAGGCCACCGGCAACCTCAAGTCGTTCGCCGCGGCGCAGACCCTGGCCTATCGCGTCGCCGCCGAGACCGGCGCCGGATATAAAGCGGTGGCTGCGCTGTATAGCCGGTTGAGCCTGACCGCGAAGGATTACGGCCTGGCGCAGGACCGGATCGGCGCCGTGACCGTGGCCACGGCCAAGGCGCTGCAACTCTCCGGCGCCAGCGCGGCGGAATCGGCCGCGGTGATCCTCCAGTTGTCGCAGGCGCTGGGTTCCGGCGTGCTGCGCGGCGAGGAGTTCAATGCCATCATGGAAAACGGCGGCCGGCTGGCGAAGGCGCTGGCCGACGGCCTGGGCGTGCCGATCGGCCAGCTGCGCGCCCTGGCGGAACAGGGCGTTTTGAGCACCGAGCTGGTCGCGCGCGCGCTGGAGTCGCAGCGGGCGACGCTCGAAGCCGAAGCGGCGGCGATGCCGCGCACCATCGGTCAGGCGGTGTCCGGCGTCGGCGACGAATTCGGCCGGCTGGTCGACGCCATGAACCAGGCCTCCGGCGCGACCGCGACGATCGCCGGCGCCTTCGACGCGCTGGGCCGCCACCTGTCTGTCGTGCTCGGCGCCGGCGCCGTCGCCGCCGCCGGCGCGCTGACGGTGGCCATTAATCGCCTGGTGGCCGCGCTCGCGCAGGCGATCGCCGCGAAATTGAGCGCCGTCGCCGCCGAGCAGCGCCTCACCGCGGCCACCGTCGCCTCGACCGCCGCTGTTGCCGCGCGCGGGGCCGCGCTGCGGGGTCTGGCGGCGACGCTCGGCTTCCTGGGCGGGCCGATCGGCGCGATCACGACCCTGCTGACCGTCGGCGCGACGGCGTGGCTGATCTGGGGCGATCGGGCCGCCAGCGCAGCCGATCGTGCCAAGAATCGCCTGCAAGAGGTCGACGCGCTGCTCGACCGCGTCAAGCGCAAGCAAAAACATGGCGAGGGCGACGCCGGTCTGCTGAACGAAGAGGCTGAAGCGCTGGAATCCCGCATCTCGGCGCTGGCGCAAACGCGCGGCTCGGCCGGGGCAGAGGCGGAACTGAAAAAGGCGCGCGCCCGGCTGGCCGAGATTCTTGCGGCGCAAGACGCGCTGGCCGCGGATCAGCCCGGCGCGCCCAATGCCCTCAACCGCGAATTGATGCGGCGCCAGTGGGACGAATACATCAAGCAGTATCGCGGCAAGGGCGAGGAGCTGGCGGCGGCGCTGGCCGAGCTGCGACAGAAGGCCCAGGCGGCCGGCATCTCCGTCGCCGGCGACGAATTCAAGAAGGCCGAGGCGGCCCTGCGCGCGAAGTTTCGCGGGCAGGGCAAACCCTCTGCCCTGCCCGCCCTGCGCCAGGATCTCGACGAATCCTTCCGCCTGGTCAAGGATGCGCTCGACCGCGAATCGCGCGCGCTGGATCAGGCGCTCGAAGACCGGCGCATCGGCATCGCCGACTGGTATGCCGAGAAGGATCGCGTCGCCGAGGATGGGTTCGCCAGCGAACGCGCGCGCCTCGAACGCGAGCGGGCGGTCGTCAAGACCAAGGGCGAGGTCGCCAAGATCAATGCCGACCTGATTATCCTTGAGCGCGAGCGGGCCTCGGTCATCGGCAAGCTGGCCAGCGCCGCGGCGCAGAAGGAAAAAGACTACCGCGACGCCATCGAGGAGACGCGCGTGGCGCTGCTGCGCGCCCAGGGCAAGGGTCTCGCTGCCCAGCTCGCCGAGATCGAGGCGGCTTACCGGAATGCACAGCAAAAGTTCGCCGCCGACCCGAACGCGCTGTCGCTGGTCGAGCAACTGTTCGACGCGCAGACCGCGAAAGCCGAGCTACAGTTGGCGCGTAGCAATGTGGGTAAGAAAACAAAAACGCGCCCGAAGGCGCGTCGTCGCTATGCTATTGGCGGAGCGGACGGGACTCGAACCCGCGACCCCCGGCGTGACAGGCCGGTATTCTAACCGACTGAACTACCGCTCCGCGTCGGCCTTCGAAGAATCGAAGCCGCGCATTCTAACAGAATTCGCCGCTCCGCACAGCGATGCTTCGCGCAAGTCGGGGCCGGGGCGACGGCGGCTTCAGTCCCTCACCGGACGCTTGGCGAGTTTGCGCTGCAAGGTGCGCCGATGCATCCTGAGCGCACGCGCGGTGGCCGATATGTTGCCCTGGTGCTCGTGCAGGACGCGCTGGATGTGCTCCCATTCGAGCCGGCCGACCGAGAGCGGATCGTCGGGAACCTCGGCCACGGCCGTCACCGCACACCGATCCGGCGCGCCGAACGCGGCGACGATCGCATCGACTTCGATCGGCTTGGCGAAGTATTGCGTCGCGCCGCGCTTGATCGCCTCGACCGCGGTGGCGATGCTGGCGTAGCCGGTCAGTACCAGGATGCGGCAGCCCGGCGCGAGGTCGAGCAGCGGGCGGATCAGGGCGAGACCCGAACTGCTGCCGAGGTTGAGGTCGAGCACCACGGCTGCGGGCGGCTCGTCCCGCGCGAGCGCCAGCGCGGCAGCGGCGCCGGTGGCGCCGCACG
>JAGXSN010000221.1 GCA_018333815.1 Sulfuritalea sp.
GCCGATTCCCCCGCCCGTGCGGCAAACCCTGGCCCTGCCGAAACCGCGGCCGCCGGTCAAGACCGAGACCTACAGCGTGGTGGTCAATAACGTGCGCGCCCAGGAGCTGCTGTTCGCCCTCGCCCGCGACGCCCGCCTGAACGTGGACATTCACCCGGGCATCGAGGGCACGGTCACCCTGAACGCGATCGACCAGACGCTGCAGCAGATCCTCGATCGCATCGCCAAACAGGCGGACATCCGCTGGGAACTGGACGGCCCGAACCTGGCAGTGATGCCGGACACCCCCTTCCTGCGCACCTACAAGGTCGATTACGTCAACATGTCGCGGGAAACCACGGGCACGGTCACCGTGGTCACCCAGATCGCCTCCACCGGAGTGGGGGCCACGGCCGCAGGCGGCGGGGCGTCCGCCATGGGCGGCAACAACTCGCTGACGAGGATCGAGAACCGGGCGCAAAACCGCTTCTGGGAAACCCTGGAAAGGAACATCAAGGACCTCCTGCGGGAAACCGACAAGGTGTTGCCGGAAGGTTCGAGCGAAACCGTGGTCGAACGCCAGGATGAACAGGCCACCACCGGCACCGGCACGCCCCCGCCCGCGGGCGGAGGGCGCGGCGCGGCGGCGCCAACCAACCTGGCGGCCAGCCCGAATCCGGCCCTCCTCCAGCAAAGCGGAGTCACCGTGACGCGCAGATCGACGTTCCGCGAGGCGGCGGCCGTCATCACCAATCCCGAAACCGGCATCGTCAGCGTGCGCGCCACCGCGCGCCAGCACGAGAAAATTCAGGAGTTCCTCGACCAGGTGAAGAGCTCGGCGCGCCGCCAGGTGCTGATCGAGGCGACCATCGCCGAGGTCACTCTGGCGCAGAACTACCAGCAGGGCATCGACTGGAGCCGCATGCGCGCCAACGCCCTTGCCACCGGGCTCACCCTGAGGCAGACCAACCCGACCGCCCTCGGCGCGGGCCTGTTCGAAATCGGGGCGCGCCACGTCAGCTCGTCCGGCGGCGTGTTCTCTGCCACCTTGAAACTGCTCGAGGATTTCGGCAACGTGCGGGTGCTTTCCAGCCCGAAAATGTCGGTGCTCAACAACCAGACGGCGATCCTCAAGGTCGTGGACAACCTGGCCTATTTCACGATCAAGGCCGACACCACGACCAACCAGACGGCGTCGACGACCACCTATACCACCAACCTTCATTCCGTTCCCGTCGGCCTGGTGATGAACGTCACGCCGCAGATCAGCGCGCAGGACGTGGTGTTGCTGAACATCCGCCCGAGCATCTCGAAAAAGTTCGGCGTGGTGGTCGATCCCCATCCGGAATTGCAGCGTCTCGGCATAAAAAACGAGATTCCCGTGATCCGTACGCGCGAGATGGAGTCCATTTTGCGCATCGAGAACGGCAATATCGCGGTCATGGGCGGCCTGATGGAGGATAGTGTCGATAGCTCGAATCAGGCCGTGCCGGCACTCGCGGAAATTCCGATCCTCGGCAACCTGTTTCAGAACCGCAGCGACACGCGCCGCAAGACCGAACTGGTGATCTTGCTGCGACCGGTCGTGATCCGGGACGCCAGCATCCAGGGGGATTACGCGCAATATCGGGATCAGCTTCCCGGCAGCGATTTCTTCGAGAAGAACCGCATCGGCCCGCAGCAGCAGCGACTCGATTTCGGGAGCATGCCGCGGTGAGTTTACTGATGGACGCTCTGCGCAAGGCGGAGCAGCAAAAACGGCAGGGGGCGGACAATTCGAGCGCGCCGGCGAGCCAGGGCGCGCCCGAAACAGCCGAAACATTGAAGATCGAGCCCCTGCCCGAACTGCCCCAGCGGATGGAGGACCTGGATGATCAGTTCCTCGCCTCCGACCCGGCGCTGCAGAAATCGATTCGCGCCCTCGCCGCCTCCCGCGAACGCGAAGCCGAATCCCCGTCGTCGCCCCTGCCTGCCGGCAGCGCCGCCGCGCGCGCCGCAGCGCAAAATATCTTCGCGGCAAAATCGCCGGCTGCGACGATCCGGCCGGGCTTTGCCACTGCGGTTGGCGTTTTCACCCTGCTCGCGATTGCCGCGATCGGCGGCTACTTCTACTGGCAGTTGCCGCTCAAGGGAGGGTTCGCCGCCGCTCCCGGACTGACGGCGAACCTTGCGCCGCAACCGGTCGCGCCTGCTCCCGCGCCTGCTCCTGCTCGCGGCGCGATGGCGCCAGCCGAAGCGCCCGCCCCCGTGCCGAGACAGGCGCCGCAACCCGCGCCCGCCGGGAAAGCGGCTGGCGCAGGCGCTTACGCCGGCAGCACGCAGGCGCCGGACACCGCGATTCGCGTCGGCGCCCGGCCGCCCCAGCCCGACACGGCCATGGAAACGGCCCATGCCGCTTTCACGCGCGGCGAAATCGAACTCGCGCGGGTTCTCTGGCTAAAAGCGCTCGAGGCCGACCCGCGCAACATCAATGCCCTGCACGGCCTGGCGGCCCTTGCCCTCCGGGAAGGCCGGCCGGAACAGGCGGCGCCCCTGTATCGGCGCGCCCTCGAGGTCAATCCCAAGGATGCGCTGGCCCATGCCGGATTGTTGTCGCTCGCCGCCCCCGCCGACATTCGCCTGGCGGAAAGTCGCCTGAGGGGACTGTTGGCCGAGCAACCCGACGCGGCGCCGCTCCATTTCGCGCTCGGCAACCTGTATATGGGCGAAGCGCGCTGGGCAGAGGCTCAGCAGTCCTTTTTCCAGGCGCATGTCGCCGACCCGACCAATCCGGACTATGTCTACAATCTGGCGGTCAGCCTCGATCATCTGCGGCAAACTTCTCTTGCCGCTCAGTATTACGCCCGCGCGCTTGCCGCGGAATCGCAGGCCGTCGCCTTCGACCGGTCGCAGGCGGAAATCCGCCTGAGGCAGCTGCAGGCAGCGCACCTCGAATGACTTGGACAGGCAGGCGCCCGTGACCAGTCAGACAGCCCGGGGAATGGAAGTCGGTCATCAGCCGATCGGCCAGGTGCTCATCGCGCGGGGCGTGATCAGCGAGGATCAGCTGCGCATCGCCCTCCTCGATCAGACCAAGTCCAACCAGCCGGTCGGCAAGCTGCTGGTCGGTCTCGGCTTCGTCTCGGAAGCCACCCTGCGCGACGCGCTGGGCGAATCGCTCGGCCAGAAATCGATCGATCTCGCCCGCGCCACGGTCGATCCCGCCGCCCTTCGTCTCGTGCCCAAAGACATCGCCAGGCGCCATCGGTTGCTGCCGCTCGACTATGTCGCCGCGCAGCGCCGGCTGACGGTCGCGATCGCCAACCACAACGACATCGTCGCGCTCGACAAGCTGCGCTCGCTGATAGCCCCGGACCTGATCATCGAGACGGTGCTGGCCGGGGAATCCGAAATCGCCCGCGCGATCGACCAGCACTACGGCTACGAACTCTCGATCGACGGCATCTTGCATGAGATTGAAACCGGCGAAATCGACTTCCGCGGCCTCGCCGCATCGACCGACGAATACAGCCAGCCGGTCGTCCGCCTGATCGACGCGCTGCTGACCGACGCGGTCAAGCGCGAAGCCTCGGACATCCACTTCGAGCCGGAGGCCGGCTTTCTGCGCATCCGCTACCGGATCGACGGCATCCTGCGCCAGATCCGGGCGTTGCACAAATCCTACTGGCCCGCGATGACGGTGCGCCTGAAGGTGATGAGCGGCATGAACATCGCCGAGATGCGCGCCCCCCAGGACGGGCGCATCTCCCTGACGGTCGGCGGGCGCGAGATCGATTTTCGCTGTGCGGCGCAGCCGACCATCTGCGGCGAAAACATGGTGCTGCGCATCCTCGACCGGCACAAGGGCATCGTCCCGCTCGAACGGCTCGGCCTCGACGATGCGCAACAGGTGCAGTTGTGGCGCATGCTGGCGCGCCCGGAAGGCATCATCCTGGTCACCGGCCCGACCGGCAGCGGCAAGACCACCACCCTCTATTCGATGCTGAACCACATCAACGCAGAGGGCGTCAACATCATGACCCTCGAGGATCCGGTCGAATATCCGATGGCGCTGATCCGCCAGACCTCGGTGGCCGAAACGGCCAAGCTCGATTTCGCCAACGGCATCCGCTCGATGATGCGTCAGGATCCCGACGTCATTCTGGTGGGAGAAATCCGCGATGCCGAAACCGCCGAAATGGCCTTCCGCGCCGCCATGACCGGCCATCAGGTGTTCTCGACCCTGCATACCAATTCCGCGCTCGGCGTGATTCCGCGCCTGCTCGACATCGGCGTGTTGCCCGACATCATGGCCGGCAACATCATCGGCGTCATCGCCCAGCGTCTGGTGCGCAAGCTCTGTCTCCAGTGCCGCAAGGCGTATCCCGCCGGGGCGGACGAACTGCGCGTGCTGGGACTCGATGCCCAGCTTCAGGCGCCCGTGCTCTACCGGCCGTCCGGCTGCCAGTTGTGCGACTACCAGGGCTATCGCGGCCGGATCGCCATCATGGAGACCCTGCGCATGGACGACGACATCGACGATCTGATCTTGCGGCGCGCCACGCATCGCGAGATCCGCCAGGCCGCCGCGGCCAAGGGCTTTCGCACGCTCGCCGACGACGGCCTCAGACGCGTGATCGAGGGGACAACCGCGCTGGAGGAAGTCATGCGCGTGATCGATCTGACCGAGCGGATGTAAGCATGTCCCTTCATCTGTACAAGGCCATGGATGCGACCGGCAAGATCGTCCGTGGCCAGATCGACGCGCTCAATCCGGTCGATCTCGAAATGCGTCTGCGGCGCATGGACCTCGACCTGATCGACGGCCAGCCGTTCAAGCCGGGCAGCTTCGGCGCCAGCCGCATCGGCCGGCGCGAACTCATCGCATTCTGCTTCCATCTCGACCAACTGGCGCGCGCCGGCGTGCCGATCGTCGAAAGCCTGATCGACCTGCGCGACAGCCAGGAAAACCCGCGCATGCGCGAAGTGCTCGCCGACGTGATTGAAAGCGTCGAAGGCGGCAAGACCCTGTCGCAGGCGCTGGCCGGGCACCCGCAGGTTTTCGACGGGGTGTTCATCAGTCTGGTTCGGGCCGGGGAACAGACCGGCAATCTGCCTCTGGTGCTGCATAACCTTACCGAATCGCTGAAGTGGCAGGACGAACTGGCGGCGCAGACCAAGAGGCTCGTGACCTACCCGGCCTTTCTTGCCCTGGTGGTGATCCTCGTGACTCTGTTCCTGATGCTCTACCTGGTGCCCCAGATGGTGTCGTTCCTCAAGACCATGGGCCAGGAACTGCCGCTGCACACCCAGTTGCTGATTGCCACTTCGAATTTCTTCGTCGGTTACTGGTATGTCGTCATCGGCCTTCCCCTCGCGCTGGCGGCCGGCGGCGGCGTGGCGGTACGCTCCAGTCCGGCGGCGCGCCGGCGTCTCGATGCCGCGCGGCTTGCGCTGCCCTGGATCGGGGAGATCTACAAGAAGATCATCCTGGCGCGCTTCGCCGGGGTGTTCGCCATGATGTATGCATCGGGGATCTCCGTGCTCGACTCGATCCGCACCACCCAGGGCATCGTCGGCAACACGGTGATCTGCGCAGGGCTGCGGCGCGTCGAGGAAATGATCGGCGAAGGCCAAAACCTCACGGTCGCCTTCCAGAGCGTCGGCCTGTTCCCCCCGCTGGTGATCCGCATGCTGCGCGT
>JAGXSN010000222.1 GCA_018333815.1 Sulfuritalea sp.
GAGCCGATCTCGTGGGAAGAGGCATTCTCGGTGCTGGCGGAACGGCTCGGCAAGATCCGCGCGACCGATCCGAAGAAGTTCGCGCTGTTCACCGGCCGCGACCAGATGCAGGCGCTCACCGGACTCTTTGCCCGCCAGTTCGGCACGCCCAACTACGCGGCGCACGGCGGCTTCTGCTCGGTCAATATGGCGGCCGGCATGATCTACACCATCGGCGGCTCCTTTTGGGAGTTTGGCGGGCCCGACCTGGATCGCTCGAAACTGTTCGTGATGATCGGCACCGCCGAGGACCACCACTCCAATCCGTTGAAGATGGCGCTGGGCAAGTTCAAGCGCGACGGCGGCCGCTTCGTCTCGATCAACCCGGTGCGTACCGGCTACTCGGCCATCGCCGACGAATGGGTGCCGATCCGCCCCGGCACCGACGGCGCCTTCCTGTTGGCGGTGATCCACGAGATCATCGCCAAGGGGCTGTATGACCGCGACTTCCTCGTCAGGTACAGCAACGCCGGCGAGCTGGTGAACTGCGACGCGACGAGCGACGAGTTCGGCATGTTCCTGCGCACCGAGGTGCCCGCAGAAGAAGCCTGCTACGACCCGCAGGACAAGCTCTGGTGGGATCGCGCCACCAACCAGCCGGTGGTCACGCACGCGGCAGGCGCCGACCCCTTTCTGCGCGGGGCGTTCAAGATGAAAGACGGTACGCCCGTCAAGCCGGCTTTCCAATTGCTGCAGGAGCGCGTCAAGGATTACACCCCGGAATGGGCGGCGGGCGTCACCGGCATTCCGGCCGACGCGATCCGCCGCCTCGCCTACGAGATGGGCGTGACGGCGCGCGACCAGCGCATCGAACTGCCGATCAGCTGGACCGATTCCTGGGGCAAGGAGCACGATACCGTCACCGGCAACCCGGTGGCCTTCCATGCGATGCGCGGTCTCGCGGCCCACTCCAACGGCTTCCAGACCATTCGCGCGCTGGGTATCCTGATGTCGCTGCTCGGCACCATCGACCGGCCCGGCGGCTTCCGCCACAAGGTGCCCTTCCCGCGGCCGATTCCGCCCTGCGCCCGCACGCCGAACCACCCGAACGCCGTGCAGCCCAACCAGCCGCTGGATGGTCTGGCCCTCGGCTGGCCGGCCGACCCGGACGACCTGTTCGTCGATGAGAACGGCGGCCCGGTGCGCATCGACAAGGGTTTTTCCTGGGAGTATCCGCTCTCGGTGCACGGCCTGATGCACAACGTCATCACCAATGCCTGGCGCGGCGACCCGTACAAGATCGACACGCTGCTGATCTTCATGGCCAACATGGCCTGGAACTCGACCATGAACGCCGTCGAGGTGCGCAAGATGCTCAACGACAAGGATGAGCAGGGCGAGTACAAGATTCCCTTCATTGTCGTCGCCGATGCCTTCCAGTCCGAGATGACGGCCTTCGCCGACCTGATCCTGCCGGACACCACCTACCTCGAGCGTCACGACGTGATGTCGATGCTCGATCGGCCGATCTCGGAGTTCGACGGCCCGGTCGATTCGGTGCGCATCCCCGTGCTGCCGCCGACCGGCGAGTGCAAGCCCTTCCAGGAGGTGCTGATCGAGCTGGGAGCGCGGCTCAAGCTGCCGGTGTTCGTGAACAAGGACGGCAGCCGCAAATACCGCGACTATCCCGATTTCATCGTCAATTACGAAACCGAGACGGGCTCCGGCATCGGCTTCCTCGCCGGCTGGCGCGGCAAGGGCGGCCAACTTTCACTCCGCGGGGAACCCAACCCGAACCAGTGGGAGATGTACGCGAAGAACGACTGCGTCTTCCATTACGAGCTGCCCAAGAGCTACCAGTACATGCGCAACTGGAACCAGGGCTACCTCGAGTGGTCGCAGCGTAACCGCATCACGCGCTATGCCGAGCCGATCCTGATCAACATCTATTCGGAAGTGCTGATGCGCTTCAGGCAGGCCGCGCAGGGCAAGGGCTTCTCGCGCAAGCCGCCGGCGCATCTGGCCAAGCGCGTCGAAACCTTCTTCGATCCGCTGCCCTTCTATTACGACACGCTCGAAGCGCAGGCGACCGACAAGCACCAGTATCCGCTGGCAGCGATCACGCAGCGGCCGATGGCGATGTACCACTCCTGGGATTCGCAGAATGCCTGGCTGCGGCAGATTCATGCCCACAATCTGCTCTACGTCAATACGCACACCGCACGCGTGGCGGGCATCGAGGACGAGGACTGGATCTGGGTCGAATCGCAGTGGGGCAAGGTCAAGTGCATGGCCAAGCACTCCGAAGCGGTCGAGCCAGGGACGGTGTGGACGTGGAACGCCATCGGCAAGGCGGCCGGGGCGTGGGGGCTGACACCGGACGCCAACGAATCGCAACAGGGTTTCCTGCTCAACCACTTGATTTCCGAGGAACTCCCTGCCGGAGGGGTGGCAAATGCGGCACGCATCTCCAATTCCGACCCGATCACCGGACAGGCGGCCTGGTACGACGTGCGGGTACGCATATCGAAAGTCAGCGCTGGCGAGACGGCACAAACAGAGCCTCAATTCGCACCGTTGAAGCAATATCCGGGGCAGACCGAACGAAAATCGATCTGGAACTATTTCGCGGGGAGCAAGAAATGACGCAACTCGCACTGGTCATCGATTTGAACGTCTGTGTCGGTTGTCATGCCTGTGTGACCAGCTGCAAGGAATGGAACACCTCGGGCGAGGCGGGTCCGATGGTCGACCAGAACCCCTACGGCAAGGATCCGACCGGCACCTTCTTCAACCGCGTGCAGACCTTCGAAGTCGGCGAATATCCAAACACCGAGACGGTGCACTTCCCGAAATCCTGCCTGCACTGCGAGGAACCGCCCTGCGTGCCGGTCTGCCCGACCGGCGCGTCATACAAGCGCAAGGAGGACGGCATCGTCCTTGTCGACTACGACAAGTGCATCGGCTGCAAGTACTGCTCGTGGGCCTGCCCCTACGGCGCGCGCGAGCTCGACGAGCAGCAGAAGGTGATGAAGAAGTGCACGCTCTGCGTCGACCGCATCTACGACACGACGATGACCGCCGAGGAGCGGCGTCCCGCCTGCGTGCGCGCCTGCCCGACCAGTGCGCGGCTGTATGGCGACATCCACGATCCGGAGTCGGAGGTTTCGCACGCCATCCGCGAGGCGGGCGGCTACCCGTTGATGCCGGAGTGGGGCACCAGCCCGGCCAACCACTACCTGCCGCGGCGCAAGACCAGGCTGCGCATCCGTGAGGACGAGCTCGAGCGCGCCGACAACCCGCTCAAGATCGACCAGCAACTGCCCATGCCTGGCAAGTCCGAGCCTTCGCTCGACGACGTCACTTCCTGGTAAGGAAATCAGTCATGCATCCCGCGTTTTCAGTCATATTTCTGACCACGTTGATTGGTGCCGGCCAGGGCCTGTTCCTTGCCTTGTTCACCGTCGAGTCCTATGCGGCCTTCGGCCTGCTGCCAAAGCAATCCGACGGCTTCTACGCGATCGGCAGCGCGATTGCCTTCCTCCTGCTGGTGCTGGGGCTGGTCGCCTCGTTCTTTCACCTCGGGCGTCCCGAACGTGCTTGGCGGTCCGCCACGCAATGGCGCACTTCCTGGCTGTCGCGCGAGGTGATCGTGCTGCCGGCCTTCATGGGCGCGGTCTTCCTGTATGGCGCGGCCCACGGGCTCGGCTTCAATCCGGTGTTCGCCCGGTTGCCGAGCGGTGCGCCGGTCAATCTGACCGCGGTGCTCGGTTCGCTGGCCTGGGTGTTTGCCTTCGCTCTCTATATCTGCACCGGCATGATCTACGCCTGCCTGCGCTTCCTGCGCGAGTGGTACACACCGCTGACGGTGATCAACTACATCCTGCTCGGGGGCGCCTCCGGCTTCAGCCTCGGCGCGGCGCTGGCGGCCGTGCTGGCGCCGGACGTCATGCCGCTGCTCGCCGGCTGGGCGCTGATCATCACCTTCCTCGGGCTGGTTGGTCGTAGCGCAACCTTGGTCCGCAACGCGCGCCTCAAGCCGAAGTCCACGCTGCAGTCCGCCATCGGCATCAAGCACCCGAAGATCGTGCAGAAGACCATGGGCCTGATGGGCGGCTCGTTCAACACGCGCGAATTCTTTCATGGCCGGAAGCCGGCCCTGCTGCGCTCGGTCATGTGGGGGTTCCTGGTCACCGCGTTTATCGTACCGATGGTCCTGCTGGGCCTGGGATTGTCGATGGCGGCGGGCGAAATCCTGCTGCTGGCCTTCGCGATCCAGTATGTCGGCCTGCTGGCCGAGCGCTGGTTCTTCTTTGCCCAGGCGAACCACCCGCAGAATCTTTACTACCAGTCGGTGGCGTGAAGCCCGCGCCATAAGAATCAATAATTGCCGCAGGCGGCGAGAGCTAATATGATTGCGGCGCGACATTGCTTCAACAACCCACCATCAACCGGAGGAACACAATGAATTTCGATCGCGAACTGGATGCCCGCGGCCTCAACTGCCCCCTGCCGATTTTGCGCGCCAAGAAAGCCCTGGGCGAGATGTCCAGCGGCCAGGTGCTGCGCATCGTCGCCACCGATCCGGGCTCGGTGAAGGACTTCGCGGCCTTCGCCAAGCAGACCGGCAACGAACTCCTTTCCAGCGCCGAGAACAACAAGGAATTCGAGTACTACATCAAGCGC
>JAGXSN010000223.1 GCA_018333815.1 Sulfuritalea sp.
CCCCCAGGCCAGTCCGCTGCGACGTCGGACTCGGGGCCGGTCTGGAACTTTTGCGACGGGGAGCATCCCAGATGGGTGCAGATGCCGATGGCCACGAGGTACTCGGGCTTGATCGAGCGGGTGGCGTTCTGCGCATATTCGGGCTGCATGTTTCGTGACGATGCGGGATCGGCAAGCCTGTCGGCCAGCTTGGCCAGATCGTCGAGCATTTCCTTGGTGCGGTGGATGATCCATACCGGCTTGCCGCGCCATTCGACAGTCATCATTTCGCCCGGAGCCAGCCTGCTGACGTCAACTTCAACCGGTGCGCCCGCGGATTTGGCCCGTTCCGAGGGCGCAAACGAGCTGACAAAGGGCACCACGGCCGCTACGCCCGCCACGCCCCCCGCGACCGAAGTGGCGACCAGCAGGCGCCGCCGGCCGCAGTCCACGCAGTCCACAGTACCGTCACTACTCATGGTGGTTTCCTGAAAAATAAAAAATGCAGATAGCTATAGCGCCCGAATTGTAATCAAGCCGGTCAAGGATTCCTAGCGCCAATTCATCAACCCGATGTTTTTTATTCAACTTTCGCGTCAGCAGCTGCGTCGCTCGATCAGCGCCTGGGCAACGCTGGCGGCGTCGGAATACTCGATTTCGCTGCCGAGCGGCAGCCCCCGCGCGATCCGGCTGACCTGGATTCCGCGGGCATGGAGCATCTCGGCCAGATAGTGCGCGGTCGCCTCGCCCTCGGGCGTCATGTTGGTCGCCAGGATGACCTCCTTGACCACGCCATCGCAGGCCCGGGCCAGCAGGCGGTCGAAGGCCAGCTCGCGCGGGCCGACACCGTCGAGCGGACTGAGCCGCCCCATCAAAACGTAGTACAGGCCGTTGAAGGCCTGCGTCTGCTCCATGGTGTTCAGATCCGCCGGCATTTCAACCACGCACAGCTGCGCGGGATTGCGCCGCGGCGACAGGCAGCGTTCGCACACTTCCGCCTCGGTGAAATTGTTGCAGCGGCAACAGCGGCGCAGCACTTTCACGGCCTGGTCGAGCGCACGGGCAAGGCGCTCCGCGCCGCGCGTGTCGTGCTGCAGAAGATGATAGGCGATGCGCTGGGCCGATTTCGGTCCGACCCCGGGCAGACAGCGCAGGGCGCCGATCAACTCCTCCAGCGCGGATGGCGTTGGCATCAATGGAGGTGGCGCGGCGCCGCCTCTTCCCCCTGTTCCGGCAACTCGGCATGCACCGGCTCGCCTTCGGGATTCGGATAGAGGGGCGCGCCGCAGTCGTCGCAGTATTCGAGCGGGAAGCGATGGTCGAGCGCCAGCACCTCGCGCAGTCCCGCCTCGCGCAGCACGGACTCGATCTGGCCGGGCAGTTCGGCCGCCTCGTCCTCGCTTTCGAGCAATGGCCAGACCACCCCATGCACGACCTCGATCGACTCGCCCAGCGTAAAGCCGATCCGGTACTCCTCGAGCTGGCGGTCGTAATACGGCGCCACCACGGCACGCAGATTGGCGGCGGGGACGTTCAGCGTCGTTTGCAGGAAAGCCACGGCCGAGCGCAGCGAGTAAGGCCGTGAAGCGCGGTCGGCTTCGCGCACCGCCGCGTGGAAGGACTGCGGCAGGAGCGGCTCGGTGGCGCAGGCCGGCAGCAGGGAACGCAGGGCCTCGCCGCCCTGGGCGCGCCATTGCTTGATCGCCTCGCCGCGGCTGCCGTCTTCCTCCTGCCAGCGAAACAGCGGCAGACCCGCAGGCGCACAGACTGCACCGATCAGATAGCGGGTGTCGGAGAGAAAATGCATCGTTTCCGCCATCAGGCCGGCATCGAGCTTCAGGTCGCGGCCGTGCAAGGCCGAGCGGGCGAGCTTTTCCGTGAGCGTTGCGGCTTCGCAGTAGCTCTGCGGCAACTGGTCGGGGCTGAACAAGTAGTCGGCGAGCCCGAGGCGGGCGTCCGCAGCGAACACGTGGGCCAGCAACTGGACGCGCAGGTTATTCAGCGCCTCGGGGTCGATCGGCCCGGCCGGAATGGCATAACGCGACCAGGCCAGCACCGGCGCGGCAAACAGCAGCACGTCCTGATCGCCACCGGAGCCGGCCGCCGGATAGTGGCGCGACTCCGCGCAGCTCTCGACCATGTCGGCCAGTGCATCGTAGGCCCGCCCGCCCGCGCCATAGAGATGGTCGAGCGCAGCGCTCAGGGCGGCCTCGTCCTGGCCGCGCAGCATCCGGTCGATGCTTGCGGCAAGGCGACGCTCCCAGAAAGCGTCTTCCAGCCGGCTGCCCGACTGGCTCAGTTGCGTGGCCAGGCGGATCAGTTCTTCGGCGCCTGGGGCCTGTTTGGTGCGACGGGAAAAACGGGAACGTTGTTTCATGGCGTACGGGTAAGAGTGTCTCAGCGCGGCCCCAGGCCGCGCAGCAGGTCGGCCTCGATGTCATCGATCGACTCGAGGCCGACGGCGATGCGCACCAGGCCCGCGGTGATGCCGGCCTCGGCCCGCGCTTCCGGAGTGACGCGGCCGTGGGTGGTGGTGGCGGGATGGGTGATGGTGGTCTTCACGTCGCCGAGGTTGGACGTGATCGACAGCAACTGGCAGCAGTCGACGACCCGCCAGGCCGCTGCCCTGCCGCCCTTCACCTCGAAGGAGACGATGGCGCCGCCGGCCGACTGCTGGCGCTGCGCCAGCGCATGTTGCGGATGGGACGGCAGGCCGGGATAGAAGAGGCGTTCGATGGCCGGATGGGTCTCGAGCCGGCGCGCCAGTTCCAGCGCGTTGGCCGAGTGCGCCTGCATGCGCAGCTTGAGCGTTTCCAGCCCCTTGACGAGCACCCAGGCATTGAAGGGGGACAGGCTCGGTCCGGCGGTGCGCATGAACTTGAAGACTTCCTCGACGGGCACCTTCGCCCCGCAGACCGCACCGCCCATCACGCGGCCCTGGCCGTCGAGGTGTTTGGTGGCGGAATGGATGACGAGATCGGCGCCGAACTCGAGCGGCCGTTGCAGCGCCGGCGTGCAGAAGCAGTTGTCGACGACCAGCAGCGCGCCGACGGCATGCGCCAGGTCCGCCAGCGCGGCCATGTCATGCACCTCGGTGAGCGGATTGGAGGGCGTCTCGATGAAGACGAGTTTCGTGTTGGGCCGGAGCGCCGCCCGAAAGCGCTCCGGCTCGCAGCCGGGCACGAAGGTCGTCGTCACGCCGAATTTCGGCAGGAGCGTGCCGAACAGGGCCTGGCTCGCGCCGAAGATGCCGCGCGCGGCGACGACATGATCGCCCGACTGCAGCAGGGCCAGTGCGGTGGCGAGAATCGCCGACATGCCGCTGGCCGTCGCAATGCAGGCCGCCGCGCCTTCCAGCGCGGCGAGCCGCTCCTGGAACAGGGTCACGGTCGGGTTGGTGAACCGCGAGTACGTGTAGCCCTCGACCTCGCCGGCGAACAGCGCCGCGGCCTGGGCCGCGCTGGGGAAGACGAAGCTGGACGTCAGGTAGAGCGCCTCGGAATGCTCGCCGTACTGGCTGCGCTCCTGCCCGGCGCGGATCGCCAGGGTATCGAACCGGTAGCGGGAATCGTCGTTCATTCGTGGGATACGAGGTTGAGATCGAGCTGACCGCCATCGCCGCCATCGCCGTCATGGCGCGCCGGTTTCGAGCGGGTCGCCTCGACGCTGTTGAGGTAATCCGCACTGACATCGCCGGTGATGTAATGGCCGTCGAAGCACGAGGTGTCGAACTGCGTCAGCGCAGGATTGATGTCGCGCACGGCGCGCCTGAGCGCGTCGAGATCCTGGTAGACGAGGGCGTCGGCGCCGATCTCCTGGCGAATCTCCTCGTCGCTGCGGAAAGCCGCAATCAGTTCGGCCCGCGTCGGCATGTCTATGCCATAAACATTGGCATGGCGCACCGGCGGACTGGCCGAGGCGAAATAGACTTTCTTCGCTCCGGCCTCGCGCGCCATCATGATGATTTCCTTGCTGGTGGTGCCGCGCACGATCGAGTCGTCAACCAGCAGCACCTTCTTGCCGCGGAATTCCGAGCCGATGGCATTGAGCTTCTGGCGTACCGACTTCCTGCGCGAGGCATGGCCCGGCATGATGAAGGTGCGACCGATGTAGCGGTTCTTGACGAAGCCCTCGCGATAGGGCACGCCCAGCCGCGTCGCCAGTTCCAGCGCCGCCGGCCGGCTCGAGTCCGGAATCGGGATCACCGTGTCGATCGCCAGATGCGGCAGGGTGTGGCGGATCTTGTCGGCCAGCGACACGCCCATGCGCACGCGCGACTCATATACCGAGACGCCGTCGATCAGGGAGTCGGGGCGCGCCAGATAGACATACTCGAACAGGCATGGAGCATGAACGGTGCGCTCCGCGCACTGGCGACTGACGAAGTTGCCGCGCGTGTCGATCAGTACCGCCTCGCCCGGCTCGACGTCGCGCAGGAAGCTGAAGCCAAGGGTATCGATCGCCACGCTTTCGGAGGCGACGAGGTATTCCGGGCCTGCGGCGGTTTCATTCTTGCCGATCACCAGCGGCCGGATGCCGTAGGGATCGCGGAAGGCCAGCAGACCGTAGCCGGCGATCATCGCTACCACGGCATACGCGCCGCGCACGCGCTTGTGCATGCCGACGACCGCCTGGAAGATCGTTTCGGCATCAACCTGATACTTCGTCGACGCCGCCTGCAATTCGTGCGCCAGGACGTTGAGCAACACTTCGGAGTCCGAGTTGGTGTTCATGTGCCGCAAGTCCTGCAGGAACATGTCGCGCTTGAGTTGCTCGGAATTGGTCAGATTGCCGTTGTGCGCCAGCATCAGGCCGAAGGGCGAGTTGACGTAGAACGGTTGGGCCTCGGCGGCGTTATAGGCCGAGCCCGCCGTCGGGTAGCGACAGTGCGCGATGCCCCAGTTGCCCGCCAGATTGCGCATGTTGCGCGTGCGGAACACGTCGCGCACCAAACCCGGCCCCTTGTGCATATGGAAGCGGCCGCCTTCTGCGGTGACGATGCCGGCGGCATCCTGGCCGCGGTGCTGCAGCACCTGCAAGCCGTCATAGAGCAACTGATTGACCGGCGTGGTGGCAACCACCCCCAGTATTCCGCACATGGATTCACCCTATCGGTAATGAACTTTTCTCGCCAGTTCCGGCGGCAGCCAGGGCTTGATCGCCACTACGGCCGTCTCCAGGGGCGGGGCAAACGCGGCCTCCCTCCACCACTTCTGTTGGGGCAATGGCGTCAGGCCGGCAAGCAGGATCAGCGCCAGCAACACGAGGACGCCGCGCGCCGCGCCGAAAAAAGCGCCGAGCGCACGATCGAGCGGCCGCAATCCCGCCGCCTTGAGGAGCAGCCCCATCAGCCCGCGCAACAACGCGAACAACACCAGCACGGCGACGAACACAACGACGAAACCCGCCAGCTGCCGCCACAGGGGATCGGGCCCATCGGCGAGCAGCAGGTTGCCCGCCGGCACGGCCCAGGCGCGCGCCGCGAAGAATGCCGCCACCCATGCCGCCAGGGCGAGCACCTCGCTCACCACGCCGCGACTGATGCCGACCAGCAGGGAAATGGACGTCACCGCCAGCGCGAAGTAATCGAAAGGGGTCACGCAGGCTCACCGCGCCATCACGGTTTTCTGGCCACCGGACCGTCGACGCCGATGACTCTGACACGCACCCTGGCCTTCTCGGCCTCTTCCCGGCTGGCGAACGGACCGGCACGCACCCGGGTGCGTGGGCCGCCCGGTGTCTCGATCCTTTCCGTGTAGGCCGGCAGGCCCAGTTCCTTGATCTTGGCGACCAGATTTCTGACGCGACCGGGATCGGCATAGGCGCCCAGTTGCACCTCCCAGGCTTCCGCCCCGCCGCCGACCGCCGCCGGCCTGGCCTCGGACTTCGGTTCCGCCTGGGTTTCGGGCCTGGGTTCGGGCCTGGGTTCGGGCTTGGCCTCGCTCTTGGCGATAGGCCTGGCTTCGGCTGGCTCGGCCGGCTTGACCGGGGGAGAAATCTTGCGCGGCGCCCCTTCGTCTGGACTCGGAATGTGTACCTGAATGTCCTTGACGGGTTGCGCCGGCTGGCGATCCATCACCATCGGCAGAACGATCGCGGCGAACAGCGCCAGCGCCACGGCGCCGATCAGGCGCCGGCGCGCGCGCTTCTTCAGCAGGGTTGCCTCGTCGTCGGGCGCCTCGTCCGGCGTCCGTCTGTCCTCTTGCGTCATGTCAAACACCAACGAGACCAAGGGAGCGCATCGCCCCGGCCACGGTCAGAAATGATCCGAAAATCAGAATTCTATCATCACCGCCTGCATTCTCCAGCGCCCGGGACAGCGCCGCTGCCGGACTATCGAAGCCGCCCGCCGTCTCGCCGGCGCCGACCGCGCAGATTGTCGCTGCGAGCTGCGCCGCCGTCGCGGCGCGCGGACTGGCCAGGTCGCAGGGCAACCAGCGGTCGACGCGCTCGCGCAGCGCCTCGACCACGCCGGCAACGTCCTTGTCGGCCATCATGCCGAAGATTGCCCAGGTGACGGGAGCGCGCCCCATGCCGCCGAGCGTGCGCGCAAGCTCCCGCGCCGCCTGAGGGTTGTGGGCGACATCGAGGATGATCTGCGGGCGACCCGCCAACACCTGGAAACGACCCGGCGCCGTGACCTCGGCCAGCCCGCTGCGAATGTCCCGGGCCGCCACCGGCAAGCGCTCGGCAAGGCAGTCCAGCGCGGCGATCGCACAGGCGGCGTTGCCGAGCTGACAATCGCCGCGCAGTGCGGGATGGGCAAGGCCACCCAGGTTTCTTCCCTCCCTGCTCCAATACTGCCACTGTCCTTCCTGACGCAGGAAGCCGAAATCGTGACCGAGGCGACGCAGGTCGGCCCCGGAACCATGGCACGCCTCGACCAAGGCCTGTGGCGGATCGGCATCGCCGCAGATCAACGGATGCCCCGGCCGGCAGATGCCGGCTTTTTCGCGGCCGATATGCTCGCGCGTCGGCCCGAGATATTCCATGTGGTCCAGGTCGACGCCAGTGACGACCGCGCAGTCGGCATCGTAGATGTTGGTCGCATCGAGGCGGCCGCCCAGCCCGACCTCGAGGATGATCGCATCGAGTTGACCGGCGCTGAAGATTTCCCAGGCCGCCAACGTGCCGAATTCGAAGTAGGTCAGCGGCGTGCCGGCACGCGCCGCTTCGACACGGGCGAAGGCGGCGCAGAAAGCGTCGTCGTCGGCCGGCGCGCCGTCGATCCGGACGCGTTCGTTGTAACGCAGCAGGTGGGGCGAGGCATAGACGCCGACGCGGTAACCCGTCGCCCGTAGAATGCGCTCGATCATGGCGCAGGTCGAACCCTTGCCGTTGGTGCCGCCGACGGTGATGACCGGGCAGGTTTGCCGTTGCCCCAGCGCACGGGACACCTCCCGCACGCGCTCGAGGCCGAGTTCGATGCCCGCCTGCCCGCGCGGGTGCAGGCGCTCCAGCTGGCCCAGCCAGTCATCCAGACCGAACGGCGGCGAAGCGGCCATCAAACGGCGGGAATCCTCTGCAGCAGCGTCAGCACGGCCGCCAGTCGATCGCGCAACTGGCGGCGATCCACGATC
>JAGXSN010000224.1 GCA_018333815.1 Sulfuritalea sp.
CGGCCGCCGCCCTCGAGGCGCCGCTGGTCGATCTGGCCTTGCTGCCCCTGTTGCGGGAGTCTGCGGGCCATCGCACCGCCGTGCTGGCCGCCCTGGCGGCGGGCTGGGCGCTGGGGCTCACGCCCGATCTGCTGCGCGCCGGCATCGAAACCCATCTCTCCGAATCCACCCAGGCGGGCGCCTGATCCGCAAGACACCATGGAAATCTCACGTATCCGGGCCCTGCGCGGCCCCAACCTCTGGTCTCGTCGCACCGCCATCCAGGCGCTGGTGCGCTGCGAGGAAAACGAGCGCGCCCTGAGCCGGCTGCCGGGTTTCGAGGCGCGCATCCGCGCCCGTTTCCCCCTGATCGGCGCCATGCGGCCGATCGGCTACGAGGGGGACATTTCCGTCGCCCACGCCCTGCAGTTCGCCCTGCTCAACCTGCAGGCGCAGGCGGGCTGTCCGGTCACCTTCAGCCGCACCGCGCCGACCACCGAAACCGGCCTCTACCAGGTCGTGGTCGAATACAGCGAAGAGGTGGTGGGCCGCCTTGCCCTCCAGCAGGCGGAAAACCTGTGCCGTGCGGCCTTGACCGACACGCCCTTCGACCTCGAAGGCGCCCTGGCGCAGCTGCGCGAGTTGAACGAAGACGAGCGGCTCGGGCCCTCGACCGGCTCGATCGTCCGCGCCGCCGAGGCGCGCGGCATCCCCTACCGGCGCCTGACGCGCGGCAGTCTGGTCCAGTTCGGCTGGGGCAGCCGGCAGCGCCGCATCCAGGCCGCCGAAATCGACAGCACCTCGGCAATCGCCGAGTCGATCGCCCAGGACAAGGATCTGACCAAGACGCTGCTGCGCGCCGCCGGCGTTCCCGCGCCGGAAGGCGTCGTGGTCACCGAGGTCGAGGCGGGATGGCAAGCGGCCAACGAAATCGGCCTGCCGGTGGTGACCAAACCCTACGACGGCAACCAGGGCAAGGGCGTAACGGTGAACATCGCCCGCCGTGACCTGTTCGAAATTGCCTTCAGCGCCGCGCGGGAGATCAGCCGCCGGGTGCTGGTCGAGAAGTTCATCACCGGCAACGATTTCCGCCTGCTGGTGGTCGGCGACCGGCTGGTCGCCGCCGCGCGGCGCGAGCCGCCGACCGTGATCGGCGACGGCGCGCACACGGTGCGCCAGCTGGTGGATATCGTCAACGGCGATCCGCGCCGCGGCGCCGGCCATGCCACCTCCCTGACCAAAATCCGCTTCGACGACATCGCCATGGCGCGCCTGGCCGTGCAGGGCTATACGCCGGACACGGTGCTGCCCAAGGGCGCGCGCGCCGTGCTGCGCAACAACGCCAACCTGTCGACCGGCGGCACGGCGACCGACGTCACCGACGACGTCCATCCCGAAGTCGCCGCGCGGGCGATCGCCGCGGCCCAGATGATCGGACTGGACATCGCCGGGGTCGACGTCGTCTGCGAAAACATCGGTCAGCCGCTCGAAGAACAGGGCGGCGGCATCGTCGAATTGAACGCCGCGCCGGGCCTGCGCATGCATCTCGATCCGTCCTACGGCAAGGCGCGCGACGTCGGCATGGCGGTGATCGACACGATGTTCGCGCCGGGCGAGAACGGTCGCATCCCGATCGTGGCGGTTTCGGGCACCAACGGCAAGACCACCACCGTGCGCCTGACCGCCCACCTGATCGGGCAATCCGGCAGGCGCATGGGCATGACGACGACCGATGGCGTCTATGTCGAGGGCCGGCGCATCGACAGCGGAGACTGCAGCGGGCCGAAGAGCGCGAAAAACGTCCTGGTGCATCCCGAGGTCGACGCCGCGGTGCTGGAAACCGCGCGCGGCGGCATCCTGCGCGAGGGCCTCGGCTTCGATCGCTGCGACGTCGCGGTGGTCACCAACATCGGCATCGGCGATCACCTCGGGCTCAACTTCATCACCACCACCGAGGAACTCGCGGTGGTCAAGCGCGTAATCGTCCAGAATGTCGGCGCTGGCGGGACGGCGGTGCTGAACGCGGCCGATCCGCATGTCGCGAGGATGGCCGCGGTCTGCCAGGGGCGCATGACCCTGTTCGCCATCGACCCGAACCATCCGGCGATGATGATGCACCGCGCCCAGGGCAAGCGGGCGGTTTACCGCGACGGGGACGCCATCGTCTGCGCCGAGGGCGCTAGCATCGAACGGCTCGACCTGGCCGGCATTCCGCTCACCCGCGGCGGCACGATCGCCTTCCAGGTCGAGAACGCCATGGCGGCGATCGGCGCCGCCTGGGCGCTCGGCATCGACTGGAACCTGATCCGCCTCGGTCTGGCCACCTTCGTCAGCGACGCCGTCGCCGCACCGGGCCGTTTCAACGTTTTCGACTACCGCGGGGCGACGTTGATCGCCGACTATGGCCACAATCCGGATGCCATCCAGGCCCTGGTCAAGGCAGTCGAGGCCTTGCCGGCGCAGCGGCGCTGGGTGGTCATCAGCGGGGCGGGCGACCGGCGCGACGAGGACATCGTGCGCCAGACCGAGATTCTCGGCGCCGCCTTCGACGGCGCGATCCTCTACCAGGACGCCTGCCAGCGCGGCCGCGCCGACGGCGAAGTGCTGGCGCTGCTGCAAAAGGGACTGGTTGGCGCCCCGCGCACGCGCGCGATCGAGGAGATCCGCGGCGAGTTCGTCGCCATCGACACGGCGCTCGCCCGGCTGCAACCCGGCGACCTGTGCCTCATCCTCGTCGATCAGATCGAGGAAGCGCTGGCGCACATTGCCAGTCGCATCCAGGAAGGCTGATCAGGCTGGCTTCTGCTCGCCCCCCAGGGCGAGCAGAAGGTCTTCGAACAGTTGCCCCAGTTCGCCGGCCATCAGGGCAAAGTCGGCGTCGAACAGTTCGTCGGTCCCCTCTGCTGTCTTTTCGGCCTGCTCTTTGAGCACATCGAGGAAAGCCAGGCGCTTGAGGTGCAGCTTGTCGGTCAGTACGAAGGACACCTTGTCGTTCCAGGTCAGGCCCAGCCGGGTGACGAGCTTGCCGGCGGCGAGGTGGCCGGCGATCTCGGGGCCGCCGATGTCGTGATGGACGTAGCGGATCGCCGCCTGCGATGCGCTCGCCGCACGCAGTTCGAGGTCGCTGTCGAGGCTAAAGCCGGCGGGCGGATCATTGGCGGCGAGCCAGCCGGTCATCGCCGACAGGGGCGACACCTGCGTCTGCAAGGGGCGCAGGGCAACATCGCCGAGCGTGGCGAGCAGCGCTTCCATGAATTCGTCGGCCCGCGCATCCGAACCGGCATCCACCGCCAGCCAGCCATGCGCCGGGTCGAGCCAGCCCCAGGTGGTGCGGCGCTGGGAGAAGGCCTTGGGCAGCAACTCCTCGGTAACGCGCTCGGCGATGTCGCGCATCTCCTTGCGGCCGACCTTGCGGCCCTGTTCCGCCGCGATGGCGGCGGCGCGTTCCTGCGCCGTCTGGCGGATCACCGTCATCGGCAGCAGTTTCTGCTCGACGCCCAGCGCCAGCAGCCACTGCCGGTTCGCGGCATGGACGAAGGCGCCCTCCAGCCGGGGGTAAACCCAGCCGCGGCTGACCATGTCGAAGCTGCCGCAGCGGGTCAGGGGACGTCGCGCCAGGCGGGATTCGAAGTCGGTCAAATCGGGTTTGAAGCCCGCCGGCAGGCGGTAAAGGCGCAGGTTGCGAAACCACATGAAAGAATCCTTGAGATGATGAGGCGGCTGGAGGAGACCTACCGGACTTCCGGACGTTTTGCTATCTTAACGGGTTGCGCTGCCTCGCAACACAGCGGGGGGGCGCGGCAAAAACCAAGGAAAGGGAACGGGAATGGGAACGACGGGCCGGAAGTTTGCCTATACCTTCGAGGAAGGCGATGGCAAGAACAAGATGCTGCTGGGCGGCAAGGGCGCGAACCTGTGCATGATGACGCAGATCGGCCTGAATGTCCCGCCGGGCTTCACGATCACGACGGAAGCCTGCCTGGCCTATCTCGAGCACGACGAACTGCCCAAGGGCGCCTGGGACGAGATTCTCGGCCACATGAAGGACCTCGAGAAAAAGACCGGCAAGCAGTTCGGCGGCAGCGAAAATCCGCTGCTGGTCTCGGTGCGCTCGGGCTCCTCGATGTCGATGCCGGGCATGATGGACACCATCCTCAACCTCGGCCTCAACAAGACCTCGCTCGCCGCCCTGATCAAGCTCACCGACAACCCGCGCTTCGGCTACGACGCCTGGCGCCGCTTCATCCAGCTGTTCGGCAAGATCGCGCTGGGCGTGGAAGACAAGCCCTTCGACGACGCCATGGCGGCGATGAAGAAGAAGGTCGGCGTGACGCAGGACGTGGACCTCAAGGCCGAGCATCTCTCCGAACTGGCCGACCAGTTCGCCAGGATCGTCGAGGCCAACACCGGCAAGCCCTTCCCGGACGATCCCTACCAGCAGCTCGAAATCGCCATCGGCGCGGTGTTCCGCTCCTGGAACGGCAAACGCGCCATCGACTACCGCAAGCAGTTCAAGATCACCAGGGAGATGGCCAACGGCACGGCCGTCAACATCTGCACCATGGTGTTCGGCAACATGGGCAACGACTCGGGCACCGGCGTCGGCTTCACGCGCAACCCCGGCACCGGCGAGAACATGATCTACGGCGAATACCTCGTCAACGCCCAGGGCGAGGACGTGGTGGCCGGCATCCGCACGCCCAAGGCCATCGCCGAGATGGAACAGGACATGCCGGAGATCTACCGGCAGCTGCTCGAGCTGCACAATCGCCTTGAAACGCACTACAAGGAAGTCCAGGACTTCGAATTCACCATCGAGCGCGGCACGCTCTACTGCCTGCAGACGCGCAACGGCAAGATGAACGCCCAGGCCATGGTGCGCACTTCGGTCGAGATGTTCAAGGAAGGCCTGATCGGCAAGGAAAAGGCGCTGCTGCGGATCGATCCGGCCATGCTCGAACAGCTGCTGGTGCCGCAACTGGCGCCCAACTTCAAGGGCAAGCCGCTGGCCACCGGCCTGCCGGCCTCGCCGGGCGCCGCTTCGGGCAAGATCGTCTTCGACGCCGACAGCGCCGAATCGCGCGGCCGCAACGGCGAGATGATCATCCTGGTGCGCGAGGAGACCAAGCCCGAGGACATCCACGGCTTCTTCCAGGCCCAGGGCATTCTCACCTCGCGCGGCGGCAAGACCTCCCACGCGGCGGTGGTCGCCCGCGGCATGGGCAAGCCCTGCGTGTCCGGCTGCGACGCGATCCACATCGATGACCTCAACCGCCGCGCCACCATCGGCGACACCACGCTGCATGAAGGCGATGTCGTCACCATCGACGGCGGCAACGGCAACGTCTATGCCGGCGAAGTGCCGACCGTGCAGGCCGAGTTCAACCAGGACATGGTGACCCTGCTGAAGTGGGCCGACCAGGTCGCGCGCCTCAAGGTGATGGCCAACGCCGACACGCCGGAGGACGCCGCGCGCGCCCGCGAATTCGGCGCGATGGGCATCGGCCTGTGCCGCACCGAGCGCATGTTCAACGCCACCGACCGCCTGCCGATCGTGCAGGAGATGATCCTCGCCGAATCGCTCGAAGAGCGCCAGGCCGCGATCGACCGCCTGCTGCCGATCCAGCGCGCCGACTTCAAGGGCATCTTCAAGGCCATGAAGGGCCTGCCGGTCACCGTGCGCCTGATGGACCCGCCGCTGCACGAGTTCCTGCCGACCGCCGCCCAGCTCGAGCTGGAAATCGCCCACCTGCATCACCTGCGCGACTCCCTCAAGGCGCTCGAGGAACTGCCGGAAACCCTCAAGCTGCTCAGCCCGAAGCTCTACATGCAGTACGCCGACGGCCTGACCAAGCTCGGCCGCAGCATGGAGGACTTCAAGGACAGCCACCTCGAGGAGGACGTCATCGCCAAGAAGGAGAAGACGCTGAAGAAGGTGCGTGCGCTCTCCGAGGTCAACCCGATGCTCGGCCACCGCGGCGTGCGCCTCGGCATCACCTATCCCGAGCTGTACTCGATGCAGATCCAGGCGGTGCTCGAGGCCGCCGCGCTGTGCGCCAGGGAAGGCATCGAGGTCTATCCCGAGATCATGGTGCCGCAGGTGGCGACCGTCGAGGAAATGCTGCGCATCCACAGCTACGTCAAGCGCATCCACAAGGTCGTCGAACTGACCCACGGCATCAACGTCGGCGTCAAGTTCGGCAGCATGCTCGAAGTTGTGCGCGCCTGCCTGCGCGCCGGCCGCATGGCGCAGGACGCCGAGTTCTTCAGCTTCGGCACCAACGACCTGACGCAGGCGACCTTCTCGTTCAGCCGCGAGGACGCCGAGAACAAGTTCCTGCCGCACTACAACGAGGCCGGCATCCTGCAGGACAACCCCTTCGAGGTGCTCGACCAGAAGGGCGTCGGCGAACTGATGAAGCTGGCGGTGACCGAAGGCCGCAAGACGCGGCCCGACCTCAAGGTCGGCATCTGCGGCGAGCATGGCGGCCACCCGGCCTCGATCGCCTTCTGCCACAAGATCGGGCTGAGCTACGTGTCCTGCTCCGGCCCGCGCGTGCCCATCGCCCGCCTGGCGGCGGCGCAGGCGCAGCTGCTCGACGAAGGCGGGCAGGTGACGAAGAACGCATGATCGACATCCCTGCCGCCGCCGAGATCGAGGCGATGACCTGGGCGAACGCCATCGGCAAGGAGCGCTAGGCCGGCGGCGATGGACGACGCAGACTACATGGCCATCGCCCTCGAGCTCGCGCGCGAGGCGGCGACGCTCGACGAGGTGCCGGTCGGCGCGGTGGTCGTGCTGGACGGCGAGATCGTCGGCCGCGGGTTCAACCAGCCGATCGGCCGTCACGACCCGACTGCCCACGCCGAGGTGATGGCGCTGCGCGACGCCGCCGCGCGCCTCGGCAACTACCGCCTGCCGGGCTGCACGCTCTATGTGACGCTCGAACCCTGCGCGATGTGCATCGGCGCGATCTTCCATGCGCGCATCGGCCGGGTCGTGTTCGGCGCGACGGACCCCAAGACCGGCGCGGCCGGCGGCGTCATCGACCTGTTCGCCGAGGAACGGCTGAACCACCACGCCGAGATCAAAGGCGGCGTGCGCGCCGAGGAATGCGGCGCGCTGCTGTCGGGCTTCTTCGCCGCGCGGCGCAGGAAAACGGAGCTGGCCTGAGAAGGTCGCCGCAGTTGGCGGCGGCGCGGGGTTTTGATTTATGATCGGTTCCGTTGAAACACTGTTGGAGATTCCCATGGGCGCCATCGCATTCGCCGAATTCAAACGCAGGGCTGACGACATCATCGAACAGGTATGCGATACCGCCGAGCCGGTGACGGTCACGCGCGCCGACGGCCGCAACGTGGTGATCGTCTCCGCCGCCGAATGGGCGGCCATCGCCGAGACCCTGCACCTCATGAGCAGCAGCGAGAACGAGGCTCGGCTCAACGACGCCGCAGCCGAGATCAAGGCCGAAATCGCGCGCCGCCGCGCGGCCTGATGGAGGTTTTCTGGGCGGCCAAGGCACGGGAAGATCGCGCCTTCTGGGAAGGCGAAGGCAGGGCCGTCCTTGCCCGCATCGATGTCCTGGTCGATGCCATCGTGCGCGATCCCTTCGCCGGTATCGGCAAGCCGGAACCTCTCAAATATCAATGGAGCGGCTACTGGTCACGTCGCATCACTGGCGAACATCGTCTGGTCTATCGCGTCGAGGCGGGCGTGCTGTTCATCGCCCAATGTCGCTTCCACTATGCGAAAAAGTAAGGCATGCGCATCGCCATCAGCCTGCCCGCCCAGACGCTCGAATTGTTCGACGCGCGGGGCAGGCTGACGGCGAGCTACCCGGTGTCGACCGCGAAGAACGGGGCAGGGGAACAGCGCGGCAGCTTTTGCACGCCGCGCGGCAAGCACCTCATCCGCGCGAAAGTCGGCGCCGGCGCGACGGCAAATACCGTCTTCGTGGGCCGCCGGCCGACCGGCGAGCTCTGGACCCCGGAACTCGCCGCCGCCCAGCCGGAGCGCGACTGGATCCTGACGCGCATCCTCTGGCTCTCGGGCCGCGAGCCGGGCAAGAACCGCCTGGGCGAGGTCGACACGATGCGCCGCTACATCTACATCCACGGCAGCCCGGATTCCGCCCCGATGGGCGTGCCCGAGTCGCACGGCTGCATCCGCATGCGCAACGCCGACATCATCGACCTGTTCGACCGCGTACCGCCCTACACCCCGGTCGAGATCAGCGGCTGAGCGAAAAGCGAAAACGCACCCGGCCGCCTGCAACGCCTCCCGCCAGCCAGGTCTGCTCGTCGAAAGTGACGGCAGTGCCGGCACTGAGCGTCAGGATCGTGGAACTGCGCGTGCCGTAGTCCGGGCTCAGGACGAAAGCCGCCGAGAGCAGCCGTTCCCATTCCAGCGGCACGCCGGTGGCGGGCAGGGCGTCGTCGGGATGGGTGCGGTCGTCGCGCAGCAGCGCCCACAGGCGGTGTTCGTCCGGCAGGGCGTTGAGCGCGGCTTCGAGCGCCGTCTTGCCGGCGCCGACTTTCGGCCAGGGCGTGTCGAGCAGGGCGTTCGACAAACCGTAAATGCCGGGTTCCAGCTCGTGACGCTCGTTCGAGACGTTACTGAAGGCGACGAGCTTTTCGCCGTCGCCCAGCAGCAGGTTGAAGCCGTTGCAGGCGGAAGCGTCCAGGCTGTCGAGGCAGTCGTCGATGGCCCGATCGCCGGTCAGGAAGTCGGCGACCAGCCGGCCGCGGGAAGGCGCCTGCGGCTGCTGGCGCGTCGGATCGCGGAAATTGGTCAGGGCGGCGAACCTGCCCTGCCGCGTGATGCCCAGCCAGGTGCCGCCGGCTTCCAGATCGCGGCCGGCCAGCAGCTGCGGATGGTCCGGCCAGAACGCGGCGGGCGCCGTCGGGCGTTGGTAGAACTCGTCGCGGTTGGCCGCCACCACCAGCGGATACTCGGGGTGATTGCGCCAGGCGACGAGAACGAGACACACGGTCTATTCGACGGCGTAGGGCAGGGGCAGGGGTTGGGCCAGCGGCCCGTCGGGCTTGCCGACATGGACCGCGTTCGCTGCCATGCCGGAAGACTGCACCACCAGCAGCGACTCGAAATCACCCTCAGGACTCGGCGCGCAGAGCACCACCGCGCCGCAGTGCTGGTTGCCCGCTTCCGGCGTGAAGACGTCGGCGCCCGGCGGGAAGGCGCTCTCGATCTTCACCCGGTACATGCGGCGCTTGACCTTGCCGAGATACTGGGTGCGAGCGACGATTTCCTGGCCCGGGTAGCAGCCCTTGTGGAAACTCACGCCGCCGACGGCGGCGATCTCGTAATTGACCATCTGCGGGGTGAAGGCTTCCTGCGTCGCGGCGACGATGCGCGGCTGGCCGGCGCGGATTTCGGCCAGGTGCCAATCCTCCAATCGACCGGCCGGCGGGATTTCCTGGGGCGTGGCTCCCGCAGGCAGCGCAAGTACGCAGCGATCGGCGTCGAGCCGGATCGCCGCGCCGCCCTGGAGAGCCGCGGTCGTCATCGGCGCGGCCGGACCGATGGTTGCGCCCATTACGCCGAACAGGCTGCGTTCCGAGGAAATGTCGGTCAGCTTGACCTTGCTGCGCAGCACGTACATCGAGAGCTTCTTGAGGATTCCCGGCAGGATGTCCGCCGAGAGCAGCAGCAGGTAGTCCGGTCCTTCGCGCCAGATCAGGAAACTGGCAAGCATGCGGCCCTTGGCGGAGCACAGGGCGGCCTGGCGCGCGCCGTCCGGAGGAAGGTGAACAATGTCGTTGGTCAGGAGGTTGTGAAGAAAACCGGCGGCGTCCGCGCCACCGACACGGATCAAACCGTGATCGGCGAGCGCTACGAAAAGAGGGGACGGGTTCATGTGGGGTTCCGTTGCGGTGGAACGGCTATCATAGCCGCCCGTTATGCGTCTGCTCAAACGATCGATCCTGCTGGCCCTCCTGGTCGCGGCCGGGCTTGCCGGCTGGTTGGCCTGGTTCGCATTTGCGGCCGTTCCGCTCAAAGTCAATGATGAGCACCGGGTGGTAAATTTCGACATCCGCCCCGGCCTCGGGCTGAAGGCCGCCGCGCGGGTAATGGCGGAGGCGGGCGTCGGTTTTTCGCCCTGGCGGTTCGCCTTGCTGGGCCGCTTGACCGGGCGCGACCGCGACATCAAGGCGGGTTCCTACGAAGTCGGCCCCGGCGTGACGGCCTGGCAGCTGCTGGAAAAGCTCACGGCGGGCGAAGTGACGCAGTCCGAGCTGGTCATCGTCGAGGGTAGTACCTTCCGCGAGATGCGCGCGCTGCTGGCCGCTCATCCCGACCTGCGCCAGGACACGGCCGGACTGAGCGATACCGAGATCCTGCACCGCATCGGCGCCGGTGCGACGCATCCCGAGGGCCGCTTCTTTCCGGACACCTACCTCTTCGCGCGCCAGTCGAGCGATCTGGACATCTACCGGCGCGCGTATCGGGCGATGCAGCGCCGGCTCGCCGCCGCCTGGGAAGGGCGCGACCCCGTCGTTCCCCTGCGCGATGCCAACGAGGCGCTGATCCTGGCCTCGATCATCGAGAAGGAGACTGGCAGGGCCGAGGAACGGGGCAAGGTTGCCTCGGTGTTCGTCAATCGCCTGCGCATCGGCATGCGGCTGCAGACCGACCCGACGGTGATCTACGGGCTGGGCGAAAAGTTCGACGGGAACCTGCGGAAAATCGACCTGCTGACCGACACGCCCTACAACAGCTACACCCGTCCGGGCCTGCCGCCGACGCCGATCGCCCTGCCGGGCATGGCGTCGATCGAAGCCGCCCTGCATCCGCCGCAGACCGACCTGTATTATTTCGTCGCCCGGGGCGACGGCTCGAGCGCCTTTTCGCGGTCGCTGGAGGAGCATAATCGCGCCGTGGCGAAATACCAGTTGGGAAGAAAGTGACGGGAAGAGGCAGATTCATCACGCTCGAAGGCGTCGACGGCGCCGGCAAGAGCACGCATTTGTCGTGGCTCGTCAATCACTTGCGGGCGCAGGGACGGACGGTCGTCCAGACCCGCGAACCCGGCGGCACCCCGCTCGGCGAAAAGCTGCGCGAGCTGCTGCTCCACCTGTCGATGCAGCTCGAAACCGAGGCCCTGCTGATGTTTGCCGCCCGGCGCGAACATTTGGCGCAGATCATCCTGCCCGCCCTGGAGCGCGGCGACTGGGTGGTCTGCGACCGCTTCACCGACGCCAGCTTCGCCTATCAGGGGGGCGGGCGCGGCCTGAGCAACGCAAAGCTGAGTCAACTGGAAAACTGGGTGCAGGAGGGCTTCCAGCCCGACCTGACCCTGCTGTTCGACCTGCCGATCGAGGTCGCCGCCCAACGCATGGCGGGGGCTGCGCGCCCGCTCGATCGTTTCGAGCGGGAAAAAGCCGATTTCCACGAACGCGTGCGCGCCGCCTACCTCGCCCGGGCAGCGGCCATGCCCGCCCGGGTGAAGGTCATCGATTCGCGGCAGAGCCTCGAATCTATCCAGAAACAACTTGAAGAGATATTTTCAAGTGCCTGATAGTTTGCTTAATGTCGATATCTGGAGCAGCCTGACGGGGGCAGCCGACCGGCTTCCGCACGCCCTGCTGTTCGCGGGGCAACCGGGGGTCGGCAAGCGCGAACTGGCCGATGCGCTCGCCGCCCGTCTGCTGTGCGAAACCTCCTTGCAGGCCGGGCAGCCGGCCTGTGGACGCTGTCCTTCCTGCATGATGTTCGCCTCCGGCCAGCATCCCGATTTCCGCCGGCTTCAGCCCGATGCCTCGGCGGAAAGCGAGGAGGAAGCCCCGGTCGCCGAGGAAGGCAAGAGGAAGGCCAGCAAGCAGATCCGCATCGGACAGATCCGCGAGGTCGAGGACTTCTTCCATGTCGGCGGACACCGCGGCGGCGCGCGCGTCTGCATCATCGATCCGGCCGAGGCGATGAACGCGATCACCGCCAACGCACTTCTAAAGATACTTGAAGAACCATCTGTATCGTTATATTTTATAATGATTTCTCATCGGTGGCACCGCCTGCTGCCGACCCTGCTGAGCCGCTCGCGGCGGGTGATGTTCGGGCACCCCGCGGAGGAGCAGGCGAAGCGCTGGCTGGCCGAGCGCAAGCTGGCCGAACACGCGAAATGGCTGCCGTTTTTCGGCCATGCCCCGCTCGAAGTCGCCGATGCGGCGAAAAGCGGGCGCCTCAAGGCCTTGGACGCGCTCGTGGCCGACCTGTTCAAACCCGCCGATCCGCTCGCCCAGGCCGCCCGCTGGGAAGCCCTGATCAAGGCCGACGCGTCGCCGGGCATGGAAGACCTGGTGCTGACGGTGCAAAAATGGCTGTTCGACCTGAGCCGACTGGCCGTCGGCATGCCGGCGCGCTATTTTCCCCAGGCGGCCCTGCCGAGGCAGGCGCACAAACTTTCGCTGCCGGCGCTGTTACAGGCGCAACGGCAGATCGGGCAGCTGCGCGCCTGGGCCGGTCATCCGCTCAACCCCAGGCTTTTTCTTGAAGATCTCTGCCTGCGCGCATTCAAGCCATTGAAAACATGAAACTCCTGGTCGACTCCCATTGCCACATCGATTTTCCCGAACTGGCCGCCGATGTGCCGGGCATACTCGACGCGATGCGCCGGCACGGGGTGGGCTGGGCGCTGTGCGCCGGGGTGACGCTGGAACGATTCCCGGCCATGCTCGGAATCGTGCGCGCGGCCCCCGAGCTTTTCGCCGCGGTCGGCGTGCATCCGGACACGGAAGAACCGACGCGCGAGGCCGGCGTCGACGACCTGCTCGCCCTGGCCGACGATCCGAAGGTGATCGCCATCGGCGAAACCGGGCTCGACTATTACCGGCTGAAGGGGGATCTCGAGTGGCAGCGCGAGCGTTTTCGCACCCATATCCGCGCCGCCCGGATCTGCGGCAAACCGCTGATCATCCATTGCCGTGCCGCCGCAGCCGACACCGTGCGCATCCTTGCAGAGGAGGGGGCGGGCCGGGTGGGCGGCGTGTTCCATTGTTTCACCGAAAGCGCCGAGGTGGCCCGGCAGGCGCTCGATCTCGGCTTCCATGTCTCGTTTTCAGGCATCGTCACCTTCAAGAACGCCGCCGGGCTGAAGGACGTCGCGCGCCAGGTTCCGCTCGACCGCCTGCTGGTCGAGACCGACGCCCCCTATCTCGCCCCCGTCCCGCATCGCGGCAAAACCAACCAGCCGGCCTGGGTGCGGCATGTGGCCGAGGAAATCGCCCGGCTGCGCGAACTTTCCCCGGAAGCCCTGGCCGAAGCCACCACCGCCAACTTCTTTCGCCTGTTCAGGCATGCCCGGCCATGAAACGTTTTTTTCTCGGTTGCGTGATCGCGAGCGCCCTTTTCGTCCTGCCGGCCGGCGCGGGAGTCTACGAGGACATCCTGCACGCGGCCAACCGGAGCGACACGACCACCGTGGTCAGCCTGCTGCGCCGCGGCATGGACGTCAATACCGCCGATCCGCACGGAACTTCCCTGCTGATGATCGCCGCCCGCGAAAAGAACATCGAGCTGGTGCGCTTTCTGCTCGACAACCGGGCGAACGTCCATCGGCCCAACCGGTTCGGCGACACGGCGCTGTCGGTCGCCGCGCTCCAGGGGCACGAGGAAATCGTCCACCTTCTGCTTGAACGCAAGACCGATCCGAACCAGCCGGGCTGGACCGCGCTGCACTACGCCGCATTCGAAAACCGGGCGCGCATCGCCGCGCTGCTGATCGCGGCCGGCGCCAAGGTCAATGCGCCGGCGCCCAACGGCTTCACGCCCCTGATGCTGGCCGCCAGGCGCGGCCATCTCGACACGGTGCGCCTGCTCGTCGGCGCGCAGGCCGAACTGAACGAGATCGACCCGAACGAGGGCACGGCGCTCGACATGGCGATCAAGGCGAAACACGCGGAGGTTGCGGACTTTCTGCGCCGTGCCGGGGCGCGCTGACCCGAGGCTTGGCATCCGTCTCCGATGCATGCCAGGACGTAATACGTGTTCAGTGTTTGCGGAGGTTGGTATGCACCGGAAAATGACAATCACGCTCGATGACGATCTCCGGCAGGCCGGTGCCGTAGCGCTCGGCCTTGGCCTGGCCGATGCCGGGCACCTCGAGGAGTTCGTTGGCGCTCGCCGGCTGGCGCGCGGCGAGTTCGTGCAGGGTCTTGTCGTGCAGGATCACGTAGGCGGGCACGCCCTGCGCCTTCGCCTACTCGGCGCGCCGAACCTGTACCTTGCCATAGGCTTCGAGCAGCCGCCGGTGCAGGGCGCAGCCCTTGAGTTCCTCTCCCGGAGGGGCGATGGCAAAGAAGCGCTGCGTGCCTTCCAGCAGGGCCTGCGCGGTCGCCATGGTTTCAGCGTCGAAGAGCAGTTCCAGCGCGTCATTGCAGTTCCGCTCGCTGTCGTCCAGTTGCAGCAGGGTGTCGATGCAGCGATAGACGCGCCGGCGCGTTTCGTTGAGCTGCTCGAAATGCACGATCCATTCGAGGCCTGCCCGGATCGCCTCGTCGTCGCCGCAGGCGAGCGCAAGCAGGGTCTTCAGCTCGCCGACCCGCAGGTCTTCCCAGAGCGTGCCGGGATCGGCAGCCAGCCCGATCAGTTCGCGCACCAGCCGCTGCTCGTCGAAGCTGCTGGCGTTCAAGGTATCCAGCACTTCGCCACAGGCGTCGTCGTCGAGTTCCGGCAGGTTCAGGATGGCGGGGCGCAGCGCATTGCCGCTGCTGTTGTTTTCCCATTCGAGATCGTCGACCGGATAGATTTCCGACATGCCCGGCACGAGGATGCGGCAGGCGTAAACGCCGAGATGGGTGAAATCGGCGATGTAGGCATCGCGACCCAGCGCGTGGATGCGTTCGGTCAGCCAGGCGCAGTCGTGGTCGGTGGCGGCATCCGGGGTGCTGAAGTTCCAGTCGGCGAACTCGAAGCCGGGTGCATTGCCGAGGAAGTTCCAATGCACGCTGCCGCTCGAATCGACGAAGTGGATTTCGAGGTTGGGCGCGCTGGCGACTTCGTCGAGATCGAAACCCGGCGGCGGAAAACCGTCGAGCGCCTCCAGCGCGCGGCCCTGCAGGAGTTCGGTGAGCGCGCGCTCGAGCGCGACGTCGAAACGCGGGTGGGCGCCGAAACTGACGTAGCAGCCCTGGTCGCGCGGATTGAGCAGGGTCACGTTCATCACGGGAAACCGCCCGCCGAGCGAGGCGTCCTTGACGAGGATGCCGAAGCCGGCTTTGCGGAGTTCGTCGATGCCGGCGGCGATGTTCGGGTGGCGCGCGATGACGTCCTCGGGGACATCCGGCAGGCACAGTCCCTCGGCGATGATCCTGAACTTGACGTGGCGCTCGAAGATCTCGGACAGCGCTTGCGTGCGCGTCTCGGCCGGCGTGTTGCCGGCCGACATGCCGTTGCTCATGTAGAGGTTGCCGATGATGTTGACGGGAAACCAGACGGTCTTGCCGTCGCGCTGGCGGATGTAGGGCAGGGCGCAGATGCCGCGTGACGCATGGCCCGAATTGAGATCGACGAGGCTTTCCGCCGCGATGCCGCCTTCCGGGTTGTAGAAAGCCTGGAGTTCCGGCGTCAGCAGTCCCTTGGGCCATTTCCCGTTCTTCGGCAGCGGGAACCAGCGCTCGCGCGGATCGTGTACAAACTCGCGACCGGCGATCTCCGCCCCGAGGTAGTAGTGCGTCCAGAAATAGCGCGTCGACAGGCGCTCGAAGAATTCGCCCAGCGCGCTGGCGAGGCAGGCGAGTTTCGACGCGCCCTTGCCGTTGGTGAACAGCAGCGGGCAGTCCCGGTCGCGCAGATGCACCGACCAGATGCCGGCCACGGGGTTGAGCCAGGAGCGTTCCTCGACATGGAAGCCGAGCTGCGCCAGCTTGTGCTGCATCGTGGCAATGGAGGTTTCGAGCGCGGCATCCTTGCCGGCGATGAAGGTTTCGGTATGCATGATGTGAAAGTCGGCGCTGGCGGGACGGCCATGGAAAATCAGGAAGCCGCCGTCCACAGGTCCGAGAGCCGTTCGGCCTGGTCGAGCACCAGGCGAATGGCTTCCTCCTGCTGGTCCGGCGGGTATTTGTAGCGGCGCAGCGTGATGCGCACGAGATTGCGCAACCGGGCACGGATGCTGTCGCGCTTCTGCCAATCCACCGTCGTGCTGTTGCGCAGCTTCTCGGTGATTTCGACGGCGATCTTTTTCAGGATGGCGTCGCCCAGCTCGCGCAGCGCGCTTTCGTTGTCGGCCAGCGCATCGTAGAAGGCCAGCTCGGATTCGTTGAGCCCCAAGGCATCGCCACGCTCGGCGGCGGCGCGAAACTCCTTGGCCATCTCGATCAGTTCTTCGATCACCTGGGCGCTCTCGATGGCGCGGCTGCGGTAGCGGTTCAGCGCCGCCAACAGGCGTTCGCTGAACTTGCGTTCCAGCACCACGTTGGTTCGGGCGCGCGACTTGACCTGATCGTTGAGCAATTTCTGCAGCAACTCGATGGCGAAGTTGCGCTGCGGCAACTGGCGCACTTCTTCGAGGAAGGCGTCCGACAGGATGCCGATGTCCGGCCGATCCAGCCCCGCCAGCTTGAAAATGTCCTCGACGCCCTGGGCCACCACGGCGTTGTCGAGGATCTGCTTGAGCACCGCGTTCTTGCGGTCTTCCGCGAGCTTCTTGTCCGACTCGGTGGCCTTGGCGATCACCGCCTTGATGGCCTGGAAGAAGGCGATTTCCTCGCGCAGGACAATCGCCTCGTCCAGCGTGCCGCACAGCGAGAAGGCCTTGGTGATGGCCAGCACCGCGTCGCCCCAGCGCTTCTTGCCCTCTTCCAGCCCGAGCACGAAGTTCGCGGCCGGCAGCAGCAGCGCGGCGGCCTGGGTGCGGTAGGCGCCGAAGTCGAAGCCGTGCAGCAGGCCGCGCGCCACATCCATCAATTCCTTGAGTTTGGCCAGTGCCTCGGCGGCATCCAGCGCCGGCTGGCCCTTGCCCTTGCTCTCGGTGTAGGTGCGCAAGGCACTGCGCAGTTCGGCGGCGATGCCGATGTAATCCACCACCAGCCCGCCTTCCTTGTCGTGGAAGACGCGATTCACCCGGGCGATGGCCTGCATCAGGTTGTGGTCGCGCATGGGCTTGTCCACGTACATCGTGTGCAGGCAGGGTACGTCGAAGCCGGTGAGCCACATGTCGCGCACGATCACGATCTTCAGCGGGTGAGGGTTGTCAAATGAGGCATCCTTGAAGCGCTTCTCCAGCAGCTTCTTGGTCGTGGCGTTGTAAATGTGGGGCCGCAGCAACTCGGCATCGGCCGCCGAGCCGGTCATCACCACCTTGATCGCACCTTGCGCTGGGTCGCTGCTGTGCCAGGCTGGCCGCAGCTTGACGATGGCGTCGTAAAGTCGGGCGCAGATTTCACGGCTCATGGCCACGATCATCGCCTTGCCTTCCACCGCGCCGTTGCGCGCCTCGAAATGCTGCACGATGTCAGCCGCCACCTGCTCGATGCGCGGCTGGGCGCCGACCAGCTTTTCCAGCGCGGCCCACTTGGTCTTGGCCGCTTCCTTGAGCGCCGCGTCTTCCTCGTCCTCGAATACTTCTTCCACGTCGGCGTTGAGCTGTTCCATCTCGGCCGGATTGAGGTCCAGCTTGGCCAAGCGGCTCTCGTAGAAGATCGGCACCGTGGCACCGTCGTCCACCGCGTCCTGGATGTCGTAGATGCTGACGTAGCCGCCGAACACGGCGCGGGTGTCGCGGTCTTCGCTTTCCACCGGCGTGCCGGTGAAGCCGACGAAGGTGGCGTTCTTCAGCGCGTCGCGCAGGTGCTTGGCGAAGCCGTACTTGTACTGGCCGGTCTTCTTGTCGAGCACGGCGCGGAAGCCATACTGCGAGCGGTGCGCCTCGTCGGCGATGACCACGATGTTGGTGCGCTCCGAGAGCAGCGGAAACTTGTTCTCGCCCGGTTCCGGCGTGAACTTCTGCACCGTGGTGAAGATGATGCCGCCCGAAGGCCGGCCCGCCAGCAGGGCGCGCAGCTCGTCGCGATTGGCGGCCTGCTGCGGCGTCTCGCGCAGCAGCCCACGGGCGCCGACGAAAGTCTGGAACAACTGTCCGTCGAGGTCGTTGCGGTCGGTGACCACCACCAGCGTCGGGTTCTGCATCTCCTTCTGCTGCATCAGCTTGGCGGCGAAGCAGACCATGGAAATGCTCTTGCCCGAGCCCTGGGTGTGCCAGACGATGCCGCCCATGCGCGAGCCGGGCTTCACGCGCTCGGCGTAGGTGGCCCACTGGTCCTGCGCCGTATTCGGCGCCGGCTGCGTCGCAGCGATCACCGCCGCCTTGACCGCCGCGCGCACGGCATGGAACTGGTGATAGCCGGCGATTTTCTTCACCACCTCGCCGTCGATGGTCTCGAAGAGCACGAAATAGCGCAGGTAGTCGAGCAGCAGTTCCGGCGCGAAGAAGCCGCGCACCACCTTTTCCAGCTCGAACTCCAGCAAAGGCCGGTCGTTCTCGTTTTTCACCGTGCGCCAAGGCAGGAAGCGCTCGCGGTTCGCCGTCAGCGAACCGATGCGGGCGTTCAGTCCGTCCGAAATCACCAGCGCCTCGTTGGCGACGAAGAGATCGGCTATCTCTTCCTTGTAGGTCTGCAACTGGTTGAAGGCGGCCCAGATGTCCGCCTGCTCATTGGCCGGGTTCTTCAGCTCGATCACCGCAATGGGCAGACCGTTGATGAAGCACACCAGATCGGGCCGGCGCGGCTGCTTGGTTCCTTGCACGGTAAATTGATTCACCACCACGAAGCGGTTGCGCTCCGGATGCTCGAAGTCGATCACCTGCACCCGGTCGCCGCGCTTCTCACCGGCGATTTCCACCTCCACCGGCACCCCGGCGATCAGCGCTTCGTGGCAGGCGCGGTTGGAGAGGATCAGCGAGGGGTGGTCGGGCTTGGCAAGCTGACGGGCAACGTCGTCGAGGATGGCCTCGGGGATGGATGGGTTGAGGCGGTGCAGCGCGGCGCGCAGGTGCTTGGGCAGGATAACCTGGCGATAGTCGGCACGCTCGGGCGTGTCGCCGTCGGGGGCGATATCGGGGCCGTGCAGATAGTCCCAGCCGGTGTCCTGGAACCACGATAAGGCGAGTTGTTCGAGGTCGGATTCGGTCATTCCGCCTCCTTCGAGTCCTTGTTGGCCGAATAGGCTTGTCGCGGATCGTTGGGTTTGCTCGGAAATGCCCGCCGCAGGCGCTTCTCCGCCACCAACCGGTTGAGGACGTTTTTGCGCAGATACTCTTCCGAACGCCCCAGCAGCTTCGCCAGCACGCCGAGCGTCAAGTAGCTGGTGTCGCACAACTCCAATACCGTGCGCTCGACCACGTCCCGATCCGATTTGCCTTGGCTGGAAACCTCATCGGCCGTGAAGAGCAACTCCGCACGATAGGTTTCGTCGAGTCCATCCAAGCTGTCGACGATAGGACGATCCAACTCCGGCACTTCCCGGCCATAGGGACCATTACGCCGCTGCACCCCACCTTGGCTCGCGACCAAACCTCCGGAGCTTTGAACCAAACCTCCGGAGCTTGCCGTCAAACCTCCGGAGCTCCTGGCGCCATCTCCGGATGTATGCGGAACCGCACCTGGGGAGGCGGTCGAGAGAAGGCCTTCGGCGTCGCCAAATACTTGTTCCGGTGTCGGCAATTGCTCACCTGGAAGGTGGTACACCGTGCCTCGCGAACGTCCGTCCGTCACCAGAAACCCTTCTCGAACAAGATGTTGCAGGGAAAGAGTCAGATCGTGAGGATGCAACCCGCTGATTTCCGCCACGCGCGCGTGGCTGACGACCCGCTCAATCGCCGCCGTGGCGACGATAAGCCGCTCCGCCTGATGCAGCCCACTGAAAGCAGGCCCGAATCTGCTCGTGAGCCGGTTGATGACAGCTTCCGGCAGCAAATCGACCATGCGCAGTTCCAGCAGGGTTTGTTCCGGTTCATCCTTGACGTACAGGGAAGGCGGCCGCCAATGGGCGCTGCTCCAACCGCTGTAAATGCGGGGAATGCCCGATCCCATGCGCTCGCCGAGTCCGATCATCAGAAACATCTGGTGCATCAGCCGGTTGCGGCAGTCGCTCTCGCCACCGCGCAAGGCCTGATCGAGCGAGACGCGCATCCCGCCCGGATTCCGAAAGCCAAACATATCCGGCCGCTTCACCACCAGAACAGAAACGCGGCCGCTGTAATCGGCATGCACCAAGGTATTCACCAGCGCTTCCCGCAGCGCGACGTGCACCGGCGTGTCTTCCTGGCGTTGGCCATGCTTCAGCTCGAATGGCACCTTGAGGTCGGTAATCAGCTTACGGTAAACCCGGCGGAAGAAATCGAAGACATTCCCGGACCAGCTTCCGTCGGGGACCAGACGGTCCACCCAGCGCTTCTCGGTACGCGCCTCCGGCCGCTCCTGGTAGTCCACGAAATAATGCGGCAGCGCATCCTGCAAGGCGGTCCACCGGCCGAACATCAACAGCCCCGCCAGCGTCACGCCACTTTCGCCGGACTGCCGGTCGCGTCGCCAGCCCTTCAAGGCGCCGAGAAACTCGAAATCGTCCAGTTCAAGGAAGGGATGGCCGGGCTTCTCGTCCCGCAGCATCTGCCGGTAGATGCGCAGGCTGTCAGGATCGATGTCGTCCATGCCGAAGCCGGGAAGGATGCGATTGTCCCGTTCGTCCTCGATCTGCTCGGCCAGCATGCGCTTGACCGTTTCGTCGTCGCAGTGGCGGTCACCCTCGTGCAAGCGGCGGTAGGTGTTGCCATGGAACGGGTTGCCGTTGAGAAAGACGGGCTTCAGCTTGCGCGCCGCCGCGGGCACCTCGACCACGATCAGGGTTTTGCCATCGACCACCGGACGACTTACGGCCCGGTCCGTCAGCAAATTGGCGCTGACCTTCTGCGGGTTATTGACAGTGTTGAACAGGTCGGCGACCACGCGCTCGGCATCCGGCACGCCTTCCGCCACGAAGCGCCTGTCCTTCGTCTCGCGCAGCCCCAGCACGATGAGGCCGCCATGAGTGTTGGCGAAAGCGCTATAGCTTGGCCAGAAATCCTTGGGAACACAGCCCTTGCCGTCGGCACCAGCGGCCAGCTTGCATTCGACTTCCACCGACTCGGCGAGCAATTCGAGATCGGCAAGCGTAGACACAGTAGTCATACCCTCACCAGGCCAGGCTTCAAGCCAAGCCGTTCCTGAAAATCAGGTGGAATGTCGGCCCAATGTTCGACCAGCAGGTCGACCAACTGCCGCCCATTGACCAGCCCGATGCGCGGAAACCCTGGCTCCAAGGCCGTCTCCGCCGCCTTTGACTGAAAGTCGGCGGTGGTGATGAAAGCACCCTGCCCGCCGAAGGGAATCGCCTGACGCAGTTGCCTCACCGTGCCGGGGGCGATCTTTTGTCCCTTGCGATAACGCTTGGCCTGGACAAAAACCTTCACCTTGGCGAGGTTGGCCACGTTCAACTCCCCCGTTGCATCCACGCCGCCATCGCCTGTCTTGCCTGTGACCTCCGACCCCTCGAAGCCCAGCGCCGTCAGCAAATGGCCCACCAGAATCTCGAATTCCTTGTCGTCGAGTTCCAATACCTGATCGAGAACGACGCCATAGGGATCGTAAGGCGTCGCCGCCTGCTTGGGCACCAGCGCCCCCTGGCCGATGGCCGTCAGAAACTCGACCCCTTGGGAAACCGCGAACACCGTCAGGGATGAGCGCATGGTGTTTTGGAAGGGCACGGAAAAATCGCCCCGCCGCACCGGCTTGTCGTGCCACACCACACGGTGCCGG
>JAGXSN010000225.1 GCA_018333815.1 Sulfuritalea sp.
CCCGCTTCGACTGGAGCGACATCGGCTCGTGGAACGCCCTGGCCGAGCTGACGGCCCCGGACCGCTGCGGCAACCGCATCGCCGGGGAGGCGGTGCTGGTCGATGCGTCGAACTGCTACGTGCAGGGGGAAGATCGCGTCGTGGCCGCGGTCGGCGTCGACAACCTGCTGATCGTCGATACCGCCGACGCCCTGCTGGTCGCCGATCGAGACCGCGCGCAGGAGGTCAAGGCCGTCGTCCAGCAACTCAGGCTCAGCGCGCACCACAGCGTGCGCCATCACCGCACCGTGCAGCGCCCCTGGGGCAGCTACACGGTGCTGGAGGAGGGGGCGCGCTTCAAGATCAAGCGCATCGTCGTCAAGCCCGACGCCAGCCTCTCGCTGCAGATGCACCACCACCGCAGCGAGCACTGGGTGGTCATCGCCGGCATGGCGCGCGTGGTGAACGGCGAGCGCGAGATCTTCGTGCGCACCGACGAATCGACCTACATTCCCGCCGGCACGGCGCACCGGCTGGCCAATCCGGGCAAGATCGACTGCGTGATGATCGAGGTGCAGACCGGCGACTACGTCGGCGAGGACGACATCGTGCGCTTCGAAGACCACTACGGCCGATGCTGATCCCGCCGGAAACCGGAGATTCGGGGCGCGCATGAAGATCGCCATCGCCGGGACGGGTTACGTCGGTCTGTCCAACGCCATCCTGCTGGCCCAGCACAACGAAGTCGTCGCCCTCGACATCCTTCCCGACAAGGTGGCCCTGCTCAACCGCCGCCAGTCGCCGATCGAGGATGCCGAGATCGAGGATTATCTGTGCCGCCGGCCGCTGAACCTGCGCGCCACCCTCGACCAGCGGGAGGCCTACGCCGGCGCGGCCTTCGTCGTCATCGCCACGCCGACCGACTACGATGCGGAAACCAACCGCTTCGACACGCGTTCGATCGAGGCGGTGATCCAGGACGTGATGGCCATCGATCCCGCAGCGGTGATGGTGATCAAGTCCACCGTGCCGGTCGGCTACACCCTTCGCGCTCGGGAGCGGTTCGGCTGCGACAGGCTGATCTTCTCGCCCGAGTTCCTGCGCGAGGGCAAGGCGCTCCATGACAACCTCCATCCCTCGCGCATCGTCGTCGGCGAGCGTTCGGCGCGTGCCGAGACTTTCGCCCGGCTGCTGCAGCAGGGCGCGGTCCGCCAGAACGTCCCGACGCTATTCACCGGCAGCACCGAAGCCGAGGCGATCAAGCTCTTCGCCAACACCTATCTCGCCATGCGCGTCGCCTACTTCAACGAGCTCGATACCTACGCCGCCACCCACGGCCTGGACTCGCGCCAGATCATCGAGGGCGTCTGCCTCGATCCGCGCATCGGCAACCACTACAACAATCCGAGCTTCGGTTATGGCGGCTACTGCCTGCCCAAGGACACCAAGCAACTGCTGGCCAACTACCGCGACGTGCCGCAAAACCTGATCCACGCCATCGTCGAGGCCAACACCACGCGCAAGGATTTCATCGCCGACGAGATCATCCGCAGAAAACCGCAGGCGGTCGGCATCTATCGCCTGATCATGAAGAGCGGTTCGGACAACTTCCGCGCCTCCTCGATCCAGGGCATCATGAAGCGCATCAAGGCCAAGGGCATTCCGGTCGTCGTCTACGAACCGGTGCTGCAGGAGCCCGAATTCTTCCACTCGAAGGTGATCCGCGATCTGGCCGAGTTCAAGCGGCTGGCGGAGGTCATCGTCGCCAACCGCATCACCGACGAGCTCCGCGACGTGCAGGACAAGATCTTCAGCCGCGACCTGTTCGGGGCGGACTGACGGGTCCTTGCGGGACGCTAGTCCTCTAGCGAAACGAATGGTCGAGCAGCTTGACCGGATTGAGGATGTTTCTGCTGCCAGGGAAGCAATCCGCGCCATCGTTGGAGAGAGATCCGGCTGATCCCGGAAGATGGCGAACTATGGGCGGAAATGGCTCAGGGCGGCATTGCCGCCCTGAGCCAGTTATCGGTGGTTGCGGGGGCAAGATTTGAACTTGCGACCTTCGGGTTATGAGCCCGACGAGCTGCCAGACTGCTCCACCCCGCGTCAAGACCGCCATTGTGCAGCAAATTGGGGGGTCGCGTCAATAAAAAAGCGTTCAGCCGGCCATGACGCGGTTTTTGCCGGCGCGCTTGGCGAGGTACATGGCGCTGTCGGCGCGCTGCAGGGCGGCTTGCGCCGTCTCGCCGGCGCCGAGTTCGGCAACGCCGCAGCTGAAGGTGATGAGCACCTTGTCGTTGTTGTGCAGGAAGAAGCGCCGCGTCAGCTCGCGCTGGACGCGCGCCATCGCGGTGATGGCCTCTTCCAGCGCGGTGTTCGGCAGCAGCACGACGAACTCCTCGCCGCCGTAGCGTGCCAGGGTGTCCTCGGGCCGGATCGTTTCCTGGACCACCCTGGCCAGATGGACGAGGGCGGCGTCGCCGGCGGCGTGGCCGAGCGCGTCGTTCAGTTTCTTGAAGTTGTCGATGTCGAGCAGGGCCAGGCAAAGCTGGCTGCCGTGGCGTTTCGTCCGCGAGAGCTCGGTGTCGAGCGCATCGCCCATGCCCCTGCGATTGAGCGCGCCGGTGAGCGGATCGTGCCGCACCAGTTCGCTGGCGCTGGCGAGTTCCTGCTGCAGACGCTCGACCTCCCGTTCGGCCTCCTCGACTTTCCTGCGCATCAGTTGCAATTCATCGTGGGTGCGCTGGGCATCGAGCTGCACGGCGCGGGTCTCCTGCATCACCTCGTCGAGCACGACGGTCAGCTCGGCGATATCGCCTGCCTTGCCGATCTTTTCGGCGCAGCGCTCGATCTTGTCGTGATAGCTGCCGGTGGAGGCGGAAAAGCCGGCCAGCCGGTCGACGAAGGTGACGAGCATCGCCTTGAGTTGGTCCTGCGCCTCGTTGAGGCTTTTCTTCAGCGCGCTCTGTTTGTAGATGACGTCCTTCAGGCGCCGTTCGACATCGTCGAGGCGGCGCAGATTGAGCGGCTGGTTGAACAGTTCGAGCACCGCCGCGATCTGTCCCTGCAGCCACTGGTCGTCGATCACCAGTTCGCCGATGTTGTCGATGACGAGATGGAGCAGGTGGAGCAGGGAGGCGCGCAGCTCCGCCTGGTCTTCGGCGACGAAATGCAGCCGGTAGCCGAAGCGCTTCATCGCGGCGATGAAGGCGGCGATTTCCCTGGGGGCGCGCGCGGCGCGCGCCGCGGCGGCGAGGCGCTTGGCCTCGGCGGTCATCTCGGCGTTGTCGACCAGGACGATGCCGATCGCCATCTCGAGCAGCTGGGCCAGCAGCTCGAGCAGTTCCGCGCTGGTGTCGCCGGCCGCGGGCGGCGCTGCGGGAGTCGGCGCTGGCGGGACGGC
>JAGXSN010000226.1 GCA_018333815.1 Sulfuritalea sp.
CGCGGCGGCAATCACGGATCACCTTGCTGAACATCTGCATGACGTGGAAGCGGTCAAAGACGATTGCCGCGTCTGGCAACGACTCGCGTACGGCGGCGATGTAGGCCGGCCCCATGTCCAGTGCCACGGCCTCGATGCCGGCGGCGCACTCCTGCGACAGGGCATCGAGGAATTCCAGCAGCACGGCAGACTCGCGACCCTCCTTCACCCACAGAATGCGACCATAGCCGGCACCGGGCGACAGGTCATAGACAAGGGTGAAGTAGCTTTGCCCCTTGGCGCGGGCGACTTCATCGACACCGAGGTAACGAATCCCGGTCAGAGTTTGCGGTCGGGGAATCGGGATCGTTTCGGCCAGGTGGGCGCATTCGATGGCTTTCACGGAGTCCCACGACAGGCCCGTGTGACGCGCCACCGTCGAGATCGGCATGTGCCGGGCCATGCCGGCAATCAGGCGGGCGTAGCGTTTGGTCACGCGCGCCTTGGGCGCCACGAACGACAGCTGCTCGACGCGGACGTGCCCGGGCGACAGGAAGGTCTCGGCGTACTCGATCTCGATTTCGCAGGGATGCCCGCCCAGCGGCACGTCCAGCACCGTCCGCCGCAACAGGCGATTGACCGCGCCGCGCCGCCCCGTGCGGTGATCCACCGGTCGACGCCGCCGGTCGCGGTCACAAATGACCCGCACCCGCCCACTCTCTTCGTTGAACACAACGTCCTTGATCACTTGCCCCTCAAGCCCCAAAATCTTCGCCGGGATGACCGCTCCCATAATGTCGTACCTACCCGAGTCCTGGAAAACCCGCGTGGATACACCATTTCCGGGATGTCGGTCATCTCATTTCTCCGTAGGATTTACCGGAAGAGCCACAATTTCAACACCGAATCGGGTGAAATCGAGTTCAAGTTGTTACTCTTGGGATTTCCGCTCGGATTGCACCTACAGACCCTGTTCAGTGATTGATCTGCCTCTCAGCCAACAAGCGATCTATTTCCAGTTCTGCCTGTGCCCAGTCTTCTTCGGTAGACCCGGCATCGAAGCCTCGTTTTTCAGCGATGTAGTAAGCGGCGACCTCGACATAGTGGTAGCGTTGCTCCGGCGTGATCGGATGTAGCATGTCTTTTTCTGCCGAATCGGGGGGCGCTACGGGAGAAGCAATGTTCTGTGATTCCGACATTTAATCCTCCTTGGTGTGGTTTGTTATTTAGACCGTTTTGAGCGGGACTGCGATTTGCGCATTTGGCGGGATGAGTCATCTATGCTGTCCAGCCCGAATGCGTTGATCTTGCGCGTGATGGTGTTACGGCCAATGCCCAGCAAGCGGGCGGCATTCATGCGGCAGCCTCCTGTGGCGGCCAGTGCGCAACGGATCAGGGTCGACTCGAATTCCCGGCTCATGGCGTGAAACACCTGCCCCGCTTGTTGGGCAAGCAAATAATTCGTGTGATGTGTCAGCGCGTTGATCCATGGGAGGTGCATGGCTATGCAGCTTGCTATAAGGTTATGGCGGGCGCGGTGTCTGAGCCGATGGGTTGGGGTTGAAACAGAACTCGTTCAACCCGCAGGCGGTGAACCTTGCCGCCCGGCAAATTCCACTCAATCGATTGCCCAGCACTCAGGCCGAGGAGCGCGCAACCAACCGGGGCCAATACCGAGACCTTGCCCGTCGCGGGATCAGCCTCGTCGGGGTAAGCCAACTCGACTTCTCGAGTCGTTCCGGTACTTTCGTCGGAGTAGATCAGGCGAGAGTTCATCGTGACCACGTTCTTCGGGATACGATCTGTTGGAACAACAATTGCGCGCTCCAACTCTTCAGCAAAGGCGTCATCTCCAACAAGTTCACGCAAGCGAACGTAATCATTCACGGACACGAACAACTCATCTGGCCTCTGTGTGGGCAAGCCATGGCGGGAATCGGCAGATACATTATCGTGTTCCATCATGGTGCATGTTATCTAACAGTCCGTGACTTGATTAGTCCTGAGATCGGAAACTAAATGTATCCTGTACGGATACAATGACACGCAGGACTACTCGGAGATAGTGCGGCTTTTATGTTTGATCTGAATTTATTGGCGGTATTTGCTCGCGTCGCCGAAGTGGGTAGTTTTGCCGAGGCAGCCCGACGCCTCGGCACGTCTCGTTCGGTGGTCAGCAAAGCGGTGGCCAAGCTTGAGAAATCCCTGGATGCGCGACTGCTCAATCGCACCACACGGCACCTGAGCCTGACGGAAATCGGCCAAGTGGTGGCCGCCCATGCGGGGCGCATCCTGGAAGAGTTGGATCAACTTGAGCAGGTCGTCGGCAGCTTCGCCGACGAACCGCGCGGCACCCTCCGGGTGAGCGCCTCGGTAGCCTTCGGTACCCTGCATGTCGCGCCGGCACTCGCTGACTTCCTGACGGCGCACCCCGGCTTGAAGATGGAACTGACCATTACCGACCGCCTGATCGACCTGGCCGAGGAAGGCTACGACATGGCGATTCGCGTCACTGCCGAACCACCGCTGCCCCTGGTGGCACGGAAACTCGCGCCAGTGCGCCGCAAGCTGTGCGGCACGCCGGGGTATTTTAAAAAACACGGCCTGCCCCTCACGCCGACCGATCTGGTACAGCACAACTGCCTCGACTACACCCGCTCAGGAGAACAGGGCCTGTGGCGATTCAATGGGCCAAGGGGGGAAATCGAGGTGCCGGTTTCAGGTTCGCTGCATGTCGACGATGACGAGGCCCTGTCGCAGGCAGTCTTGGGTGGCCTAGGCGTTGCGCTGCTACCGACTTTCATCATTGGCAAGGATTTACAGGCCGGACAGTTGCAGGCAGTGCTTTCAGAGTACATCCCCGTTGAACGCTACGTCTATGCGATGTATCTGCCCTCCCGGCACCTGCCGGTGAAGGTGCGCGCCTTCATCGACTTCCTGATTGCTCGCATCGGTACCGAGCCCTATTGGGACCATGACAACATGACCGTGGCAATGCTGACTGGTACGATCACGCGAACAGTAGCTCAGTAACCTTGGCGCCGCATCGCATTCGATCCATTGACGAAGCTCATTCCATCAAGGCCAACGACAGCAATCCACATTGTCGTTATCCTGGCGAAAATATTGTGTCAGCACAATGAATGGCAGATTCCGACAACTTAGATTTTTCGGGCAAAGGCGGCTTCCGATTCTTGCCACCGACGCTCATGGACGGATCCGGTTGAACGAACATTGCGTGCCCCTATTGGTTAAATGCACAGGGTGCACGCAATTGGTATGCCAACAACCCTCGTTTCAATAAGGCAACGGGAACCGGCGGCAAAGGTCCGCCACCGCGTCTTGCGCCGCTTTCATGACGGCATCGTCCGGGCAATCGGGCTGCCTTGCCACCGCTTCCAGGACAGAGAGAATCATGCCGCCGATAGACTGGAATTCGGCCGGGCCGAATCCTCGACTGGTCCCGGATGGGCTGCCGACGCGGATGCCTGAGGTGATCATCGGTTTTTCTGGGTCGTTGGGAATGGCGTTCTTGTTGAGCGTGATGCCGACACGTTCGAGCGCCTTCTCCGCAACGTTGCCGGTGAGCTTGAGCGGGCGCAGATCGGCGACCGCCAGGTGAGTATCAGTGCCGCCGGAAACGATTGGCAGGCCACCGGCCGCCAGCGTTTCGGCAAGCACTTTGGCATTTTCCGCCACTCGATGCGCATAGATGCCGAACGCGGGCTGCAAGGCCTCGCCGAAGGCGATGGCTTTAGCGCCAATCACATGCATGAGCGGCCCGCCTTGCAGTCCCGGAAAAATGGCCGAATTGATGGCCTTGCCAAGTTCGGGATCGTTGCCGAGGATAAGCCCGCCGCGAGGGCCGCGAAGCGTTTTGTGCGTGGTCGATGTCACGACATGGGCGTGGGGAAACGGCGACGGATGCGCGCCGCCGGCGACCAGGCCGGCGAAGTGCGCCATGTCGACCATCAGGAGCGCGCCGACCGCGTCGGCGATACGCCGGAATTCGGCGAAATCGAGAATCCGCGCGTATGCCGAGCCGCCGGCAATGATGAGCCGGGGGCGATATTCGCGCGCGAGTCGTTCCACCTCCTGCATGTCGACGCGGTGGTCGTCCGGCCGCACACCGTAGGCGATGGCACGAAACCATTTGCCCGAAATGTTCATGGGCGCGCCATGCGTCAAATGGCCGCCGGCTGCCAAGCCCAGGCCAAGAAGGGTGTCGCCCGGCTTCAGCAGGGCAAGATAGACCGCCTGATTGGCCTGGCTACCCGAGTGGGGCTGCACGTTGGCATAGGTACAGCCGAACAGGGCCTTGGCGCGTTCGATGGCGAGTAGTTCAATCGCATCGACATGCGCACAGCCGCCGTAGTAACGTCGGCCCGGATAACCTTCGGCATACTTGTTGGTCAGCACCGATCCCTGCATGTCGAGCACGGCGCGGCTAACAAAATTTTCCGAGGCGATCAACTCGATCGAGTGCCGCTGCCGTTCGTGCTCGCGCAAGACGTGACGCGCCACCTCAGGATCGGCTACGGCCAGCGGCCCCGAGGCATGGGCCTGGGGGGTATTTGCCGCGAGAGGGGCTATGGGCTGCTGGATTTCGGCTGGCGGGTTCAAGGTGTTTTCTCCTGTAGGTGGGGGGATATCGAGCGGCTCAAGCGCGGGAACCACCGCGACATGCGCAAGTCGCCATGGATCAGTCCGTGCGCGATCAGGCCTGCCGCCAGGCCCCAGAACGCGCCGCCGAGTCCGAACAGCGTGATATTGGCCGCCGTGGCGAGGAAGGTGATCAGCGCCGTTTCGCGTCCGCGCAGATCGACCAATGCCGTGGCAAGACTGCCGCCGATCGCGCCGAGCAAGGCCAGCCCGGCCAGCGTGGTGATGAAGGTTGGCGGCAGCACCACGAACAAGGTCGCCAGCGTGGTGCCGAAGACGCCGACGAGGATGTAGAACACCCCGCAGGCCAGGCCGGCGATATAGCGCTTTTTGGCATCTTCGTGGGATTCCTTGCCGGTGCAGATCGCCGCCGTGATGGCCGCGACGTTGAACGCATGCGAACCGAACGGCGCCATCAACAGCGAGCCGAAGCCCGTCACGGTGAGGATGGGATTGGCGCTGGTCTTGAAGCCGTCGTTGCGCAGCACCAGCATGCCCGGCATGTACTGGCCGGTCAGCGTGATGACGAAGAGGGGAAACGCGACACTGAGCAGCGCGGTCATCGAGAAGGCGGGGGCCGTGAATACCGGCATGGCCAGCTCCAGCGCCACGCTGTCGAAACTGACCTGCCCCATCCCGAGCAGAAGCGCGATGCCGGCGATCAGCACGCCGACAATCGCATAACGCGCGGTGAACCGGCGCAGCAAGGCATAGGTCAGAATCAACGCGCCGACGAGCAAGGGGTCCATGCCCGCACCGCCAAAGGCGCCGATGCCGAAGCGTAGCAGAATGCCGGCGAGCAGCCCGGCGGCGATGCCGGGCGGGATCATTTTTACGACCCGCTCGAAATAGCCCGACGCCCCCAGCACAATGAAGCCGATGGCGGACAGCATGTAGGCGCCGATCATTTCCGCATAGGGCGTATTCGGCAGCACGGCAATGAGGAAGGCCGCGCCCGGCGTGGACCAGGCGGTGATGATCGGCTCGCGATAGCGGAAACTCAGCCAGGCGCCGGTCAAGCCGACGCCAATCGAGATCGACCAGATCCATGAGGCCGTCTGCTCGGGGCTGAGTCCCGCCACCTTCGCCCCCTGAAACACCAGGATGAAGGTGCCGCCGTAATTGACGATGACGGAAACGAGCGCCGCGATGATCGGGTGCGTCAGATCCGCAGGCCGGAGGGGGGTGGTATTCATGGGCCGTGTCCTTGAATGGGAGGGGATTGCATGGCATATAGAATGCCTGCAAAATGGCCTTATCGAAATAGCCACTTATGTAAATTATTAAGGCCACTTATCTTTATCGGTGGCCGCGAAATAAAACGGGAATCCGCATGAAGACTCGCGCTACCGCCTATCCGGTGTGGAACCGCTTTCAACGCGCGCCGGACGACCCGCTGTCCTTGCGCGAGCAACTCGTGCGCTTCTTTCGCAAAGGGGTCGCCGACGGCGCCTTGCAGCCCGGTATTCGCCTGCCGGCCTCGCGCGTGCTGGCGCAGGAGCTTGGCTTGTCGCGGATTACCGTCTCCGGCGCATACGAGCAGCTTGTCGCCGAGGGTTTTCTGGAAGCGCGGCGCGGTGCCGGCACCTATGTGGCGGCACGCAGGGCCGAGCAAGCGCCGCGTTCATCTACAGCGGCGCCACGGGAACGCCAACGCGCGCCGGTATCGGTACGGGCGCGGCGTCTGGCGGGGGTGGATTCGATGTCGATGGCGCGTGCGGCATGGCCGCTTACGCCTGGTCTGCCGGCGCTGGATGCGTTCCCCTATGCGCTTTGGGGCCGCCTCGAAGGCCGTTTCTGGCGGCGCCGGCCGATGCCCGATCTTTCTTACGGCGATCCACAGGGCTTTCTACCGTTGCGCGAGGCCTTGGCAGCGTATCTGGGCGCCGCGCGTGGCGTTGTCTGCAATGCGCGCCAGATCGTCATCGCTCCCGGGGCGCAAGCGGCCATTTCGATTGCGACGCTGGCGCTGACCGACATCGGCGACCGCGTCTGGGTCGAAAACCCCGGCTACGATGCCGCTTACCGCAGCCTGGTGCTTGCCGGCGTGGCACCGGTAGGGATCGGTGTCGATGCCGAAGGCCTGGATGTCGACGCGGGCCGCCAGCGCGCGCCCGATGCGCGGCTCGCCATGGTGTCACCGTCGCATCAATACCCGCTGGGCGTCACCATGAGCCTGGCGCGGCGCCTGGCCTTGCTGCAATGGGCCAAGGAGGCCGACGCCTTCATTCTCGAAGACGATTACGACAGCGAATTCCGCTATGAATGCGCGCCGACGCCGGCGCTCAAGGCGCTCGATGGCGACAACCAGCGCGTGATTTACATCGGCACGCTCAGCAAATTGCTCGCCCCCGGCCTGAGACTGGGCTTTCTGGTCGCCCCGGACGACTTGATCGACGCGCTCTGCGCTGTGCGCAACGGCACGGACCACCGCGTTCCGCTACCGCTCCAGGCCACGGCGGCTGAGTTCATCGGCAATGGTTATCTGGGCGCGCATATCCGGCGCTCGAAGGCGCTCTATGCCGAACGGCGCGCGGCGCTGCTGTCCGCGATCGAGGCGGAGGGCGGCGGATGGCTGACCGTGCCGACGGCGGCGACCGGGCTGCATCTGGTGGCCGCGTTGCCCGACGATTGCAACGATCAGGCGCTGGCGGCAGCCGCGCGGACGCGGCAGATTGGCGTGATGCCCTTGTCGGGATATTTTGTCGATGCCGCCCGAACGACACGGCAAGGGCTGCTGATGGGATTCGGGAATACCCGCGCGGAATCGATGAAGGGAGCGATTCGGACGTTAAGTCGTTTGTATGTCGATCAAACGCAAGCGGCAGCAATGTAGCCAGTAAGCTACTGTGCCGCATTGCGAACATCGTCAGACCATTTCGGGTCGGGTCCGGCAGTAGCCCGAAGTGACAAGCGGTCATTGACCTGCCTCGGCGGCTGAACGGCCGTTGACCACCGCATTGCCGCCTGAGCTTCGTCACATACCCAACGGCAGCAGTGGCCGAGGTCCTTCCGTAGGTCGTCCGGCAGGTTTCATAGTCAACCGGGCCTTTGAGTGACGGCTTCGGAGAGCAGATGTCCGGCAGGTCATGGCCGCTTGCTGCCGACCCACCAGCACCGACTTTTCGGCAGCGTTCAGTAGTGCGGCGGAATCTCGTCGCGCAGGCTGCGCTGCTCGGCTGGGATGGCCTGCAGGACGAGCTGGCGCAGGTCGCGCACGCTGCGTTCGAGTTGCTCGATGCGTTCCTGCTGGCGATAGACCGTGGTGTTCAGGGTTTCGAGCAGGTCTTCGGCGAAGGCCAGCTTGACTTCGAGGTCGGTGATGCGGTCTTCCATCACTCCGCCTCCTGAACGACCGTTTTGGGCTGCGCGAGCATCGCCGCGCGCGTGTCCGGCGTTTCGAGGCTGATGCGGCCGAGCGCGCCGCTGCGGTAATCGGTCAGCAGAATCATCGCCGCCTTCTCCAGGTCCAGTTCGCCGCCCCGGCCTTTCACGATGCAGCCGCGTTTCTTCGCCACCGCTTCGACGACGCCGACGGCGTCCATGTTCGCCACGTCGAGCTTGTAGCGCGCCGCAATCAGTTCCGGATAGCGCGCCAGCAGGATGCCGGCGAGGAAGGTCGCCACCTCCTCGTCGATCACGGCATTGCGCCCGATCGCGTGGCTGGCGGCGAGCATGTAGCCGTCGCTGTCATGCTCGATTTTCGGCCACATCAGGCCCGGCGTGTCGGTGATCGTCATGCCCGGCCCGAGGTCGAAGCTCTGCTGGCTTTTGGTGACCGCGGGCTCGTCGCCGACGGCGGCGATACGGCGCTTGAGCAGCGCGTTCATCAGCGTCGACTTGCCGACGTTGGGGATGCCCATGATCAGCATGCGCAGCGGCTTGACGTTGTCGTTGCGGTGGGGCGCGAGCTGGCGGCACAAGGCGGGGACCTTCGCCGCGTCGCCGGGCTTCTTGCAGGAGATGGCGACGGCCTTCACGCCCGGCTGCCTGCCGTACCAGTCGAGCCAGGCGGCGGTCGCCGCCGGATCGGCGAGGTCGGCCTTGTTGAGCAGCTTGAGGCAGGGCCGCTGGCGATGCTCGCGCAGCTGGCGGATCATCGGGTTGCTGCTCGCCTCGGGCAGGCGCGCGTCGAGCACCTCGACGACGACGTCGATGTAGGCCATGGTCTCGGCGGCCTTTTTGCGCGCCGAGGTCATGTGGCCGGGGAACCACTGGATGGTCATTGCTGAATCGGGGGATGAACGGGCCGCGATTATCGCCCACTCGTCAGGCCGGCGAAAGTCGGCGCTGGCGGGACGGCGCTCAATTTCCCCACCGCCGCACTGCATGGCCCGGTCACGCCCTGCGGGAACGCGAAGTGCAGCCCCTGCCGGAATTCCCGTTCCGGCGTCGCCATGTCGCGCACGAGCGTTTCGTCGGTCATGGATTGCAGCCTATCATGCGGGCATGATCCGCAGGCCGCCGCCTTCGCCTTTGCCGGAAGTCCTGCTGCGCTGGATCAACGTGATCCTGCGCGGCGGCCACCTCGTCACCGTGATCCTGCTCGGCGCCGCCTTGCTCGGCGCGCCGATCGATGCCGGGCACGCAGCCGCGGGCGTCGCCGCCACCGGCGGCGCGATGTTCGCGCTCGACGTCTGGCGCAAGCCGCAGCACCTGCGCGAGGCCGCCGGCATCGCCGTCCTGCTCAAGCTTGTCCTCGTCGGCTGGATGGTTTTCGATGCGGCGGCGCAGCATGTTCTGTTCTGGGTGATCGTCGCCGGCTCGGCCATTTCCGCCCATGCGCCGGCGCGTTTCCGGCATGCGATCCTGCTCGGCAACAAAGCGCGCGAGATGCATTGAAGTTGTCAACGCCCTATGCTAGCGTCTGTGTATTCGATCCCGGCACGGGGTCGATAAATACCGACAACCACTGCTGTCCGGTTAAAAGTTGAAGAGAAACAGTGGGTTGTTTGAATTGGTCTGGTTTTCGAGAGATGCTGATGTCGTGAAGGCTTGCTGCAAGGGCATTTTCTCGAAGAGGGTGACCGACAGAATCTGTAGCAGGGTGTAGAGCGAAGCGTCGAGGTTGAGGCGCTTTTTGACGATGGCGACGAGGACATAGACCGATACGGCGATCCAGATTTGCGACTTCACCGCATTCTCGGACGTGCCGAAGAACCGCTTGATACGAAGATGCTGCTTGATCCACTTGAAGAACAATTCCACCTGCCAGCGGCTCTTGTAGAGCGCGCAGATGGTGATTGCCGGCAAGGTGAAGTTGTTGGTCAGGAAGACCAGCGTCTTGCCGGTTTCGGCGTCCTTGGAACGGATACGCCGCAGATGCGCGGGATACTCCTGCCGGGTGTAGAAGCCGTCCAGCGCGATGGTCTGGTCGCAGATGATGCCGGTGGACCGATCCGTCGCCGCCGAATAGACACGATGGGCATCCATATTCGACTTGGCGCGGGTGACGAAGAAACTGCCGGCCAAATGCAGGACATGCAACCGGGAGAAGTCCAGGTAGCCCCGATCCATGACGTAGATAGCGCCCGCCTCGGGGATCAGGAGGTCGAGCGCATGCACGTCGTGCCACTTGCCGTCCGTGACGTGGATGAAGCTCGGGATGCTGCCGCGCAGATCCAGCAGCGTGTGCATCTTCACCGCCGCCTTGGTGGAACGAAAGTGCGCCCAAGGAAACACCGACAGGCACAGGTCGATGGTGGTCGAATCCAGCGCATAGACGGTATTGCTCAGTTCCAGGCCCAGATCGTCCCCGGCATAGAGTTTCCGGGCCTGGTCGATCAGACGGTGGGCGAAGTCGGCGTGGATGCGCCAGTCGCGCGTTTCGTTGGCATCGGCCAGCGTCGAGCGGCGCACCGGCTCGCGCAAGCCCATGTGGTAGAGCTTGCCGGCCTGCGCCGCCAGGCAGGCTTCGATGTCCCGCAGGCTCTCTCGATAGGTCAGTTGGGCGAAGGCCATGACGCGGTATTGTTCGGCACAGGTCAGCGACTTCACGTAGCGGTCGCCACCGTAGCGCGCCACGTAGCGGATAAAGGTGCTCCACGGCAGGAAGTCCATGAGCTGGGCGAACAGGGTCTTGCCGGTGTTCATGGCGGGCTCCGGGGCAAAACCCGGAAGACTGCCCGAAATGGCAATCGCCGTTCAAATCGACACCACCCCTCATCGCTCGGAATTCCTCGTCAGTCATGGCTTTCAGCGTTTCAACTCTTCATTTAACCGGACAGCAGTGACCTGTCCGCACTATTCATGGCTTTCATGCTGGCGACTGCCGTCGGCTGTGCCTCGACACAAAAGCAGGAAGGGACTGGCGAGTACATCGACGACACCGTCCTGACGACGAAGGTGAAGGCGGCGATCTTCAATGAGCCGACCCTGAAGTCGGCCGAGATCAATGTCGAGACCTTCAAGGGCGTGGTGCAGTTGAGCGGCTTTGTCAGCTCGCAGGCCGCGGTGAACAAGGCAGCCGAAGTCGCCCGTGGCATCAGTGGCGTCAAGTCCGTCAAAAACGACATGCGCGTCAAGTAGCCAGACCAATCGCCATTTAAATGCCTCGATCCGGGCGAGGGTTGGCCCCAATCACCCTCGCCCTGGAAGGACGTGTTAAATGAACATTGGGGTAAAGCTCATCGAGCAGCTATCTCGCTGGATGTCGTCGCTTCGCGGCAAAGCTTGGCCACGGAAATCCCCTGACGAAGCACCCCCGCTACGGTCGGAGTTGCTAAGCGCCGACCAGATGGAGCAGTACGGTAAAACGCTGGCGAATACGCACCAGTTGGCGGTGGGGCGTGCGCCGGATCAACTGCTGTCCCGGTTGTCTGAAAACGAAAACGCGTTGGTGGACGTGTGCAATCTGCTGACGGCGGAAGCCACCGCGAAGCGCCGGATTACTCCGGCCGGGGAATGGCTGCTCGACAACTTCTACTTGATCGAGGAGCAGATCCGCACCGCCAAGCGACACTTGCCCAAAGGTTACAGCCGGGAACTCCCCCGCCTGACAATAGGGGCATCCACGCAGTCGGTCGGACTCCCGCGCGTGTATGACATTGCCTTGGAAACCGTTGCGCACGGCGATGGTCGCGTCGATCCGGAAACGCTTAGCCGCTTCGTGACCGCCTACCAGACCGTCACCGTACTCAAGCTGGGCGAATTGTGGGCGATCCCGATCATGCTGCGGCTGGCAGTCATCGAGAATCTGCGCCGCGTCGGCTGGCGCATCGCCGCCGGGTGGCACGAACGGGATCTGGCCGATTCATGGGCGGACCGGATGGCGGAAACCGCCGAGAAGGATCCGAAGAGCCTGATCCTGGTAATTGCGGACATGGCGCGTTCGAATCCGCCGATGGTCAGTGCATTCGTGGCGGAACTCGCCCGTCGCTTGCAGGGCAGAGGTCCTTCACTGGCGCTGCCACTGACATGGGTCGAGCAAAGGCTCTCGGAATCAGGGCAAACGATCGAGCAACTGGTGCAGTCAGAAAACCAGCAGCAGGCGGCCGATCAGGTTTCCATCAGCAACTGCATCGGCAGCCTGCGGGTGCTGGGCGCCATGGACTGGCGCAAGTTCGTCGAAACGTTGAGCATTGTCGAACAGATCTTGCATGAGGATCCGGGCGGCGTTTATGGCGCGATGGATTTTGCTACCCGTGACCGCTATCGCCATGCAACGGAAAGAATCGCTCGTAAAGGCCAACTATCGGAAAGCGAGGTAGCCGAAAAGGCGGTCGAACTGGCGCGTGCGGGTATGTCTCTCGAATTTGGCACCGGGATCGCTGAGCGCAGCAGACATGTCGGGTTCTATCTCGTCGATGCCGGCTTGCCAACGCTGGAGCAGGCTGCCGGCATGCGTCATACCGGTGCCGCGCGCTTGCGCAGAACGGCTGGTCGGTTCCCCCTGCCCTTGTATCTGGGCGGCATCACGCTGATAACGGCAATCATCACGGGGGGGGTGTTGGCACAGGCGCTTGCCCTTCCGCTGTGGAATCTGCTACTGCTTGGCATCCTCGCGATCCTGGCCGTCTCTCAAGTGGCCGTGGCCATGGTGAATTGGCTGGCAACCTTGCTGGTACAGCCGCAGCCACTGCCCAAAATGGATTACTCCGCTGGACTGCCGGTACCTGCGCGCACGCTGGTGGTGGTCCCGACCATGCTCACGAGTGCCGCGGGCATTGAGGATCTGGTCGAGGCCCTGGAAGTCAGGTTTCTGGCGAATCGCGACGAGTGCCTGCACTTCGGCCTGCTCACTGATTATCGCGATGCCCATCAGGAATCGCTGCCCGAGGATGCCGCACTGGTACAACTTGCCCGGACACGCATCGAGGAACTGAACCAAAAATATGCGGGTAGCGGAGAGGACGCTTCGCACGACGCCTTCTTCCTCTTCCATCGCCCGCGCTGCTGGAACGCCCAGGAAAACCTCTGGATGGGTTATGAACGCAAGCGCGGCAAGCTGGCAGACCTGAACGCGTTGCTGCGCGATGGCTCCGGCAACAGCGCCAGAGACCGCTTTGCGCTCATCGTCGGCAACACCATGGTGCTGACCGGCATCCGGTACGTCATCACCCTGGATACGGATACACAGCTGCCACGCGATGCGGCGCGGCAATTTGTCGGTGCCATGGCGCATCCCCTGAATCGGCCCTGCTTCGACGCCGCCCGGCAGCGCGTTGTCGCGGGCCATGGCATCCTGCAGCCACGCGTGGCGATCAGCCTCCCTGGGACGAATCGCTCGCGCTATGCACGGTTGTATGGAGGAGAGCCAGGTATCGATCCGTATACGCGTGCCGTCTCGGACGTCTACCAGGACATGTTCGGCGAAGGCTCGTTCATCGGCAAGGGGATTTACGACGTCGATGGATTCGAGCAGGCCCTGGCTGGACGCTTCCCGGAGAACCACATCCTCAGTCACGACCTGCTCGAAGGATGCTATGCGCGCTCGGCACTCTTGAGTGATGTTGAACTCTATGAAGACTACCCGGCCCGCTATGCCGCCGACGCCAGCCGTCGCTACCGCTGGATTCGCGGCGATTGGCAGCTTGCGGGCTGGCTGTTGCGCCGCGTACCCGGCGCGAATGGACAACGGCAGAAAAATCCCCTGTCGACGTTGTCGCAATGGAAACTGATCGACAATCTGCGCCGCAGCCTTGTCCCCGTGGCGCTGATGATGCTGTTCCTGTTTGGTTGGACGCTCCTCTCGTCGCCAGCGCTGTGGACGCTGTCGGTGATCGGCATCCTATTGCTTCCCACCCTGTCCATCACCCTCCTCGATCTGTTCCGCAAGCCGGATGAGGTCCCGTTGAAACAGCATCTCATTGCCGTCGCACGCTCGGCCGTACGGCGCCTGATGCAGTTCATGTTCGAACTCGCCTGTCTTCCTTATGAGGCGTTCTACAGTCTGGACGCCATCGCGCACACCGCATGGCGCATGCTGGTGTCGCACAAACGACTGCTGGAATGGAACCCTTCGAGCGAGGTCGACCGCGTCGCGACAAGATCGGGCAACAACGCACTAATCACCAGTTATCGGACCATGTGGGTGGCCCCCGCCATCGCCACTACCGCAGCTATATATGTGGCGGCTGTCTCTCCCGAGGGGTCGGTGGGGGCATGGCCCATACTTTTCCTCTGGCTTTCCTCACCCCTCATCGCGTGGTGGATCAGTCGCCCGCTGGCGCGCCGCAAGGCAGCCCTGACCGTGGAGCAGCGGCTATTCCTGCGCGAGCTTTCACGGCGCACCTGGGTTTACTTCGACAAGTTCGTCGGCCCGGACGACCATTGGTTGCCACCCGACAACTATCAGGAGTATCGCGTTGCCGCGATCGCCCATCGCACCTCGCCCACCAACATGGGAATGGCCTTGCTGGCCAATCTGTCCGCTTATGATTTCGGCTATCTGCAGGCTGGGAGGCTCATCGAACGCACCGCGCAGACCCTGCGCACGATGAACGGACTCGAACGGTACCGGGGGCATTTTTTCAACTGGTACGACACACAGACGCTTGCCCCCCTGCCACCGCTGTATATCTCCACGGTGGACAGCGGAAACCTTGCCGGCCACCTGCTGACCTTGCGCGCGGGTCTGCTGGCCATGGTCGATGACAAGATACTTCGGCCACAACTATTCGCGGGCTTGAGCGATACGCTTGAACTGCTTGCAAGCAATGTCGATGAAGCCATGCAGGACATGGTCGAAGCGTTGCGGCGTGATCTGACGGCAATCTCCATCGGCCCGCAAGAAACCCTGGCGGCTGCACGCCTGGTCCTCGCGCGTCTCGCGACCCGTGCCGACAAGCTGACCAGCCAGGTCGCGGGCAACTTCCCTGCCGGAGATGTCAGCACACCCGAGGAAGAGGTGGTCGAATGGGCCCGGGCGCTTGCCCGGCAAATTCACGAAGCACTGGACGAACTGAGTTTCCCTGGTGACGAACCTACCGCCATCGACAGCATTCCAAGCCTGCGTGAACTGGTCAGTGCCGGGAACATCCGTGCCATCGCCAGGATGACGGACATCGAGGATCTGGCACGGCAATGCGGCGAACTCGCCGCCATGGAATACGACTTCCTGTTCGACAAGTCGCGCCATCTGCTGACCATCGGTTACAACGTCAGCGAACGCCGGGCGGATTCCAGTTTCTACGACCTGCTGGCCTCCGAGGCACGCCTCAGCAGCTTCGTCGCCATTGCGCAGGGACAACTGCCGCAGGAAAGCTGGTTCGCCCTCGGACGCCTGCTCACCGGAACCGGTGGCGCCCCGGTGCTCCTGTCGTGGAGCGGTTCGATGTTCGAATACCTGATGCCGCTCCTGGTGATGCCGACTTACGACAACACCCTGCTCGACCAGACCTGCAAGGCGGCGGTGGCCAGACAGATCGAGTATGGACGCCAGCGCAACGTGCCTTGGGGGATTTCCGAATCCGGCTACAACACCGTCGATGCGCACCTCAATTACCAGTACCGTGCATTCGGTGTGCCGGGGCTGGGCCTCAAGCGCGGCCTGGCCGAGGATCTGGTGATTGCACCTTATGCGTCGGTGCTCGCGCTGATGGTTGCCCCCGAGAAGGCCTGTCTGAATCTGCAACGGCTTGCCGACAATGGGTTTATCGGCAAGTACGGCTTCTTCGAAGCGATCGACTACACGCTCGCCCGCCAACGGCGCAGACAATCGAGCACGGTGGTGCATTCCTTCATGGCACACCACCAGGGCATGAGCCTGCTCGCCCTGGCTTACCTGCTTCTCGAACGCCCGATGCAGCGGCGCTTCGAGTCGGACCGGCTGTTCCAGGCAGTCATGCCGCTGCTCCAGGAAAAGATCCCCAAGGCCACGGCATTGTTTACTCACACGGCGCAACTCTCCGCGGTGCGTCCGACCTCGGTCGTGGCGGAACCGTCGATCCGGGCGTTCACCACGCCCGACACGTCGATACCGGAAGTACAGTTGTTGTCGAACGGCCGCTATCACGTGATGATCACCAATGCCGGGGGTGGCTACAGCCGCTGGAAAGACCTCGCCGTAACGCGCTGGCGCGAAGATGTCACCTGCGACAACTGGGGTACGTTCTGCTACATCCGCGAAGTGACTCGCGTGACGGGCGGCGCAATTGGCAAGGCCTGGTCGACGGCCTATCAGCCGACGCACAAACGACCGAAGAGTTATGAAGCCATTTTCTCCGAAGGCCGCGCCGAATTCCGTCGCAGTGATGCGGTTGCTGGCGGCGAGGGTGATTTCGAGACGCATACCGAGATCGTCGTGTCGCCCGAAGACGATATCGAACTGCGGCGGGTGCGCATCACCAATCGCTCACCTCGGCGTCGCGAGATCGAGGTGACGAGTTACGCCGAAGTGGTAATTGCGCCAGCGACGACGGACGCACTGCATCCGGCCTTCAGCAATCTATTCGTGCAGACCGAGATCGTGCAGGAGCGGAACGCGCTCCTGTGTACGCGTCGCCCCCGCTCTGGCGGCGAGCAGGCACCGTGGATGCTTCATCTGATGGTGGTGCATGGCGCAGACGTGAGCGCAGTGTCCCACGAGACGGATCGCCTGCGTTTCATCGGCCGCACCCGAAGCGCTGCGACACCGCTGGCGATGATCGAACCGGGGCCGCTTTCTGGCACCACCGGGTCCGTACTCGATCCGATCGTTGCCATACGCCATGTCCTCACGCTCGAGCCGGAACAGACCGCCACGATCGACATGGTATCCGGCATCGCCGAAACCCGCGACATGGCCCTGTGCCTGATCGACAAATATCAGGACCGCCATCTCGCCGACCGCGTCTTCGACCTGACATGGACCCACAGCCTGGTGGTATTGCGGCAACTCAATGCCAGCGAGGCCGATGCCCAACTGCACGCACGACTGGCCAGCTCCATTCTCTACGCCAATGCCGGCTTGCGCGCCGACCCAGCCATCCTGATGCGCAATCGCCGTGGGCAATCCGGGCTGTGGAGCTACGCCATCTCTGGCGATCTGCCGATCGTCTTGCTGCAAATCGGCGACGCAACCAATATCGACCTGGTGCGCCAGCTCGTCCAGGCGCATGCCTACTGGCGCCTGAGGGGGCTGGCGGTGGATCTGGTGATCTGGAACGAGGATCACGCCGGCTACCGGCAACGCTTGCAGGAACAAATCATGGGGCTGATCGCCTCGGGCATCGAGGCAAGCGTAATCGATCGCCCCGGCGGCATCTTCGTGCGTCCCGCCGAACAGATATCCGGCGAGGACCGTATCCTGTTCCAGTCCGTCGCCCGCATCGTCATCACTGACGGCCGGGGAACGCTGGCCGAGCAACTCGACCAGCAGGGTCCGCAAGAGCCACGCCCGCCACGCTTCCTGCCGAGTAAAACCTATCGACCGGAATCTGCCCAAGATGATGCCTCGCCGCGCCACGACCTGATTCTGTCCAACGGGTTGGGCGGATTCACGGCCGACGGGCACGAGTACGTCATTACGCTCGCACCCGGCCAAACGACTCCGGCGCCGTGGGCGAACGTCCTGGCGAATCCGCATTTCGGGACGGTCATCTCGGAAAGCGGTGGCGCCTACACCTGGAGCGAAAACGCACACGAATTTCGTCTCACGCCCTGGCATAACGACCCGGTCAGTGATGCCAGCGGAGAGGCGCTCTACCTCCGTGATGAAGAATCCGGCCACTTCTGGTCGCCCACGCCGCTGCCCGTCCCCGCGGCGAGTCCCTATGTCATCCGGCACGGCTTCGGCTACAGCGTCTTCGAAACGCGTGCCGAGGGCATTCACTCCGAACTCTGGGTTTACGTGGCCACGGATGCCGCCGTGAAGTTCCTGGTATTGAAAGTGCGCAACGTATCGGGACGGGCCCGCAAGCTTTCCGCCACGGGCTACGTCGAATGGGTGCTGGGGGATTTGCCGGCGAAAACCGCAATGCATGTCAGCACCGAAATCGATGCCCGCAGCGGCGCGCTTTACGCGCGCAACCCCTACAACCCGGAGTTCGCCGAGCGGGTTGCCTTCTTCGATGTGGATGATCCGACGCGCAAGCTGAGTGGCGATCGCACGGAATTCCTCGGACGTAACGGCACGCCAGGCAATCCTGCCGCGATGAAACGGTCGCGACTGTCCGGCAAGGTGGGCGCCGGCCTCGATCCTTGCGGCGCGATCCAGGTGAGTTTCGAATTGGGCGACCGGCAGGAGCGCGAGATCGTCTTCCGGCTCGGTGTCGGGCGCAATGTCGAGGATGCGGGCAAACTCGTGAATCGCTTTCGTGGCTCCGTGGCCGCGCGTGGCGCACTCGAAGCGGTTTGGCTGCACTGGAACCATGCGCTCGGTGCGGTGCAGGTGGAAACTCCTGATGCAGCGCTGAATGTGCTGGCCAACGGCTGGCTGATCTACCAGACGCTGGCATGCCGTGTCTGGGCCCGCAGCGGCTACTACCAGTCAGGTGGCGCTTTTGGCTTCCGCGACCAATTGCAGGACATGATGGCGCTCGTCCATGCGAAGCCTCAACTGGTGCGCGAACACCTGCTGCTATGCGCGAGCCGACAATTCCTGGAGGGCGATGTCCAGCACTGGTGGCATCCGCCGGCGGGTCGTGGCGTGCGTACGCACTGTTCGGACGACTACCTCTGGCTGCCCCTGGCGGTATGCCGATATGTGACGAGTACGGGCGATACCGGGGTTCTCGATGAATCCCGCCACTTCCTCGAAGGCCGCCCGGTCAACCCGGAGGACGACTCCTACTACGATCTGCCTGGCCGCTCGGTCGAGGTGGCCAGCCTCTACGAACACTGTGTGCGTGCCATCAGGCACGGACTGCGCTTTGGAGAACATGGTCTGCCGCTGATCGGTTCCGGCGACTGGAACGATGGCATGAATCTGGTCGGCCAGCATGGCAAGGGCGAAAGCATCTGGCTGGGCTTCTTCCTTTGCACCGTGCTCAGGCAGTTCGCAACCGTGGCACGCGCCCGCGGCGACTTATCCTTTGCAGACACCTGCCGCGACGAGGAAGCGCGCTTGCGCCAGAACATCGAGCAGCATGGCTGGGATGGCGAATGGTACCGCCGCGCCTACTTCGATGACGGCACGCCGCTCGGTTCGGCGGCCAACGAGGAATGCCGTATCGATTCGATTTCGCAAAGCTGGTCGGTACTTTCCGGGGCTGACCACCGCGTGCGCTCTCGACAGGCCATGCAGGCAGTCGACAGGCGTCTCGTGCGGCGCGCTGGCACAATCGTGCAACTGCTCGACCCGCCCTTCGACAAGTCGCACCAGGATCCCGGCTATATCCGTGGCTACGTGCCAGGCGTGCGGGAAAACGGCGGGCAGTACACCCATGGCGCCGTCTGGGCAGCCATGGCATTTGCCGCGCTGGGCGATAATGCCCGCGCCTGGGAGTTGCTGACCCTGATCAACCCGGTGAACCATGCGCTGACTGCGCATGGGGTCGCGACCTACAAGGTCGAACCCTACGTCGTCGCCGCTGATGTCTATGCGTTTACCCCCCACGTCGGACGGGGCGGCTGGAGCTGGTATACCGGTTCGGCCGGCTGGATGTACCGCCTCATCCTCGAATCGCTGCTGGGCCTGAGATTAGAAGGGGAAACGCTCCATCTCGCGCCCTGCCTGCCTGCCGACTGGCAGACGTTCAAGATTCACTACCGGTATCGGGAAACCGTGTATCACATCACCGTCGAGCAATCACGGCATGATGATCAACGCGGCGTGACCCGCGTGGTGATCGATGATGTCGAGCAGCATGACCGGACAATACCCTTGGTCGATGATTACTGCGAACACGCGGTCAAGGTGTATGTATTTACACAATGAGGTGCCGTCCCGCCAGTGCTGACTTTCACTACACCAGGGTTTACAGCAAGCGTTGCAACAAGCGCGCCCCATTCCTTGAGACGGAGCAGCAAGGATCTGTGCTCCCACCGTTCCAGATCAATCGCCTCGGAAGCTTCACGATCCCTGGCAAACATAGTCTCGCACTGGGCCGCTGCGTCGTCGTACAGGTCACCGGTCAGCAGGCTGTGCAGGGTGGCGATCTTCGCGATGCTGACGTCGCGCAGGCTGATGCCGCTCCACTCGTCGACCGGCTGCAGCGAATCGCCGATCGCCTCGACTTCGTCTTCTTCGGCGGCAATGATGTTGGTCAGGATGCCCATGGGTCGATTCTAACGGGTAAGCACGCGCGGCCCGGGAGGTGTGCGTAGGCGGGCTCGCTGCCGAGCCGGGCGTCGACCACGGCCTTGCCGACCGTGAAATGGTAGAGATCCTGAAAGCGCGTGGTGTCGAGCCCCAGCGCGCGATGCACGGCATCGTCGAAGTAGCAGCCGATGCCGGTGCCCTGGACGCCGGCGGCCTCGGCTTCCAGATACAGCACCTGGCCGAGCATGCCCGCTTCCCAGAAGCGCTGGCGGTAAAGCCAGGGCTGCGCCGGGCCGAGGTCGTCGAAGCGCGCCAGCAGCGCCAGCGCAAAGGCGGAATCGGCCGCGATTTCCTGATGACAGGACACTTCGGCGGCGAACTGCCGGACATCCAGCGGCGCCAGCAGGTGGAGCGGCAGATATTCCGGGCAACCGGGAACGCGCGCCCACAGCCAGTCCGGGCGCATGGCGGCACGCAATTCCGCCAGTGCGGCAGGCGTGCGCGGCAGGCAGTAGATGCCGGGATCGAGGCCATCGACGCGATGCACGAACAGCACGGGGTGCACGCAGGGCACCGCGTCTGCCAGTGACCACGGCGGGATGCCGGTGCGCGGCAGCAAGGCATCCAGCATGCGATAGAACGCCTGCGCGCCGAGGGCGGTAACGCCGTCGAAGGACTGGGCGGAACGGCGGGTGCGGATCAGGTGGCTCACCGGAGCGCGCGAAACCGGGGCCAGGGGTGGCAGCGCATTCAGCGTTGCGGCCTGCACCGCCCCCTCTGCCGGTACTGCGGCGAGCTTGCGCGTGGCGGCAGCGACGACAGGAATGTCCGGCCAGTCACGATGGCCAGCACTCAAGGCGTTGGCCTGCCCGGCCCACGCGGCGCCGGCCAGCATCGCCAGCACTTCATCTGCGGCGGGAGCGCTGCCCGTCCCGATCCAGACGAGCGCCTCGGGCTCTTCCGCTTCGGCGCCGGCGAAGTCCGCTGTGCGCACGGTTCCGGTCAGTGCCGCAATCTGTTCGTCATCCCAATCGGTCAGCAGGCGCGCCGGCCAGCCGAGGGCGGCCGCCGAGTAGGACAGCGCGGCCAGGGCGTGGCCGCAATCGTGCTGGCAGTAGCGGAAGGCGCGCATGCCGTACTTCCATGCCTCGCGCCAATGGATGCCGGTCAGGGCCAGCAGGACGCCGCCCGACCAGGCCAGGGGCGCCGTTGCACGCCGCTCCAGGCAATGCTGGTCGGCGCGGTAGTGATGGACGCCGGCGGGCAGCCCCGGCAAGGCCGGACAGATCAGGTAGCCTTCGGTGGGATGCAGGTTGCCGCTGGATGGATTGTTGCGCAGGGCCCAGCGATTCCCGGCATAGGTCTTCCACGCGGACAGGCCGAGGGACAATTGCAGCAGGCAGGCCAGGCTGTCCGCGGTCAGTGCCTGTGCCGGAACGCCGGCAGGCGCGAACAGATCGTCCCAGCAGACCGGCAGTTCGCCGGACAGCAGCGTCAAGTCCAGTTCTGGCGCGCCGGCATAGCGACGGAACGGGTCGGGCTGCGAATCCCAATCCAGGCCGCCGGGACCGGGGGCATAGCGTTCCGGATGATGCTTGGAACGCTCGTGGTAGGTGTGAATGCTGTCCATCGCCGCAATACTAGGCGATCTCGCCGGCTTCCCGCCATCCGCACATCGGCATCGGGTCCGTCATCAGAAATACTTGGGCATATGGGCCGCCCAAGCAGGCAACGACGCCCTGCCGGTAATTCAAGCGGCGATATTTAGTTTATTGCCTTGCTATTCCTCACAAAGAGCGCATGCTGGCCTCGTTGCCGGCCACATCGGACCGGAAACACGGCCCGCCGTCAGGCGCGCAGAAAGCAGTCAGAACCATGAAAATCCCTCCCCCCACCATGAAGTTGCGCGAACCCAATCCCGCCAGCCCTTTTACCCCGACCGACATGGGCATCGAAAAGGCCGTTGCCATGCCCCAGCCCTCGCCCGCCGATGAAGAAAAGTTCCTGCCCTTCGGCAAGGCCGCCAAGGCCATTTTCGTGAAAGCCAATGGCCTGCCGGCCTATTACAAGTCGACCGGATCTTTCAGATATGCACGCTAGCCGCGCGCGAATTTGAACGAAACACAAGAATGCCGGCCTAAGCAGCTGCATCAGCGTTCCGGCTTCCGGAACGTACCCCCCACAGGAGTACACAATAATGAGACAAGAACACATCGCACGTCCGGCCATGGAAATGAATTACGCCATGGCGGCCCAAATGGCGGCGGCCTTCGTCGAAAAAGACGCCGAACTCATCGAACCGGTACTGGTCGCCTGGTATGACCGCAAGGATTCCAAAATGTCGCCCGTCATCGAAGGCGCAGACCAGCGCACCTGCTGGCACGACTATGGGGCGAGCCATGGTGGCAAACTGGAAATCGAGGTCGGTGACGACTACGCCTTCATCTATGGAGATTCGAGCGCCTTCGATCCCTACGACCATGAGGACTGTCCGCACGTCAACCTGCGCGATGCGCAAGGCGACGAATTCATTTGCCAGATCGGCTTGCTCGACGATCCACATGTTCCGCAAAAGAAAGCCTGCGTCGCCCTCGACGAATGGACCAGCAAGCTGACCTGAACATGCAGTCCCTGCATTCACAAGGAGAAACATCATGGGCAAGATCAGACAGAACAACAAGGAACCCCGAAAACCGTCAACGCTGACCCCCAAGGAAAAGAAGGCGGCGAAGATCGCCAGGAAGCACGCGCAGGATGTCGTGCCACTGATCCCATCACACTAGCGATCCTTGGGGACGGCCTGCGGGCCGTCAGTCGCCATGACCGCGACGCGCAATGAACATGATTCGCTCGGCACGGTAACGGTTCCCGCCGAGCGGCTCTGGGGCGCGCAGACCCAGCGCGCGCTCCAATACTTCGCGATTTCCACAGAGCGCATGCCGGTGGAAATCATCCATGCGCTGGCCGCCGTCAAGCAGGCTTGCGCCAGAGTCAACGCGGATCTCGGCTTGCTGCCCGCCGACAAGGCTGACGCCATCATCGTCGCTGCCGATGAAATCCTCGCCGGGCACCATCCGCATGAATTTCCCCTGCCGGTCTGGCAGACCGGCTCCGGCACGCAAACCCACATGAACATGAACGAGGTGCTGGCCAATCGCGCCTCGGAACTTCTTCACGGCGAACGCGGCGCAGGTCGTTGTGTCCATCCCAATGACGAGGTCAACCTCGGCCAGTCAACGAACGATGTGTTCCCGACCGCCATGCACCTGGCCGCCACGCTGGGCATCACGCGCAGTCTGCTGCCCGCACTCGCACGACTGCAGGCGACGCTGGACGACAAAGCGATGGCCTTCGCCGCCATCGTCAAGATCGGCCGCACCCATCTTCAGGACGCCACGCCGCTGACGCTCGGCCAGGAATTCTCGGGCTACGTCGCGCAGCTCGAACATGCGCGGACGGTCATCGACCAGGCGCTGACCTCGCTCTACCCGCTGGCGATCGGCGGAACGGCCGTCGGCACCGGCCTGAACGCACCTCCGGAATTCGGCGCCCGGGTGGCGGAGGAACTGGCCCGAACCTTCGAGCTACCCTTTTTCAGCGCCCCCAACAAGTTCGCCGCGCAGGCGGCACACGATGGTCTGGTCGGCGTGCATGGCGCGCTCAAGGTGCTGGCCGTCGCGCTGATGAAGATCGCCAACGATATCCGCTGGCTGGCGTCCGGACCCCGCTCGGGTCTCGGCGAAATCGGCATTCCCGAAAATGAGCCGGGCAGTTCGATGATGCCCGGCAAGGTCAATCCGACCCAGTGCGAAGCCCTCACGATGCTCTGCTGCCAGGTGATGGCCAACGACGTGGCGATCGGTTTCGGCGGCGCGTCCGGCAACTTCGAGCTGAATGTCTTCAAGCCGCTGATCGCGCACAACCTGCTGCAAAGCATCCGCCTGCTCGGCGACGGCATGCGCGGCTTCGATGCACATTGCGCCCGGGGCATCGAGGCCCGGCGCGAGCGCATCGCCGAGCACCTCGACCGGTCGCTGATGCTGGTCACGGCCCTGGTACCCGGCATCGGCCATGACCGTGCCGCGGAAATCGCCCGCAAGGCGCAGCGGGAAAACAGCACGCTGCGCGCTGCGGCCCTGACGCTGGGCTACCTTAGCGGGGAAGAATTCGACCGGCAGATGCGTTCCGTCCTGTCGCCGCCGCCCCATCCGGAAAGGCGTTAGCCGTGGAACGCTCCCCCTACGACATGAGCAGCTTGTTCGCCCAACTGGGCGTGGCGAACGACGAGCAATCCATCGCCCGGTTCATCAAGAGCCACGCGCCGCTGGAGGGTGCCGTGCAATTGCATGAAGCCGCCTTCTGGACTGCGGCGCAAGCCGGTTTTCTGCGCGAAGCCACACTCGACGACGCGGAGTGGGTCGTCATCGTCGAGACACTGAATTCGGCACTGCACCGGCGGCATTAGCCCGCCGGCAGGTTCGCGCGCGCCCGCGCCCGCTGCTTGGCGGCGACATAGTCGGCATGGCCGACGTGCAGCAGGTCGGCCAGCTTGCGCATCAGGTGCAGCTCGTGGGCATCGAGATGGCCATCGACCATCGCCACATGCCACAGGTTCTCGACGATGCGCGCCTTCTGCACGGCATCGCAGTGCCGGTTGATCAAGGCAGTGAACTGGTGGTAGTCGTGCGCCTGCCGCGCCTCCTGATCGGCCAGCGCGACCAGCGTGGCGATTTCGTCCGCGCTCAGGGCGAATTCCCGTTGCAGCGTCGCGGCGATCGCCTCGCGTTCCTCGGTCTTGAGATGCGCATCCATGCGCATCATCTCCAGCAGCAGGGCCGCCGTCGCAACCTGCAGCGCATGTGCGCCGCCGGCCGCATCCGGCCGCGTGCCGGGCTCGATGAACTGGCTGAAGAACTCCTTGATGCTGGTGATCATGGGCAGGGTATCGGTGGGCCCGTGACCGGGGCATTGTAGCCAGACGCCCCGATCGACGGCGGGCTGTTCGAGCAATGGCTCGACGACCTCCGGGCCAATTGAACCTTCCTCGGGAAATCGCGCACCTATAATCGACCAGAATCCCTGCGCGTTCCTCCAATAGGGGCCTGCCGCAACCCGGTTGGAGGTTTCGTCCTAACGCGATCCCAGCACATGCTCATCACCCTGATCAACAACATCGCTTTCCTTGTCGCCCTGGTGGCGGCGGGACAGATCGTGATTGCGCATTCCTACAGGAAACCGCTGCATCGTCAGGTGCTGCTCGGGCTGTTGTTTGGCGGCGTGGCCGTGCTGGGCATGGCGAATCCCTTGAACTTTGCGCCGGGCATCATTTTTGACGGTCGTTCGATCGTGCTATCGGTGGCCGGGGTGGTGGGGGGTGGCGTGACCGCCGTGATCGCGGCGGGCATGGCGGCGATTTATCGCTACCAGTTGGGCGGCGACGGTGCGACGATTGGCATCACGGTCGTGCTGATCTCGGCTTTGCTGGGCGTGCTGGCACGGCAATGGTGGCTCCGGCGCAATCGCCCGCCGCAACCGATCGACTATCTCGCGCTCGGCGTGTTGGTACAACTGGCGCAACTGGCACTTTTCACCCAGATACCCGAGCGGGCGGGATATGCCTTCATCCAGCAGGCCTGGTGGGTGCTCCTGCTGTTCTACCCGCTGGCCACCCTGCTGCTCTGCCTGATTTTCCGCAATCACGAACAGCAGCTGATCGACCAGCAGGCCTTGTCTTCCGCGCGGGATGCGGTGACTGCCGCGGAGCGCGCCAGCATGGAGCGCTTCCATGCCTACTTCGACCACTCCATCGTCGGCCTGGCCATCACCAGCCTGGAAAAAGGCTGGATCGAGGTCAACGATGCACTCTGCACGACGCTGGGTTACACGCGCGACGAACTCACCCGGATGACATGGACGGAGCTGTCCTATCCGGAGGATCTGGCGCCGGACCTGGCGCAATTCAACCGCATGCTGGCCGGCGAGATCGACAGCTATGCCATGGACAAGCGCTTCATCCACAAGGATGGCCGCCTGGTCTATACGCGACTGGCGGTCAGTCACGTGCGCAAACCGGATGGCAGCCTCGATTACGTGATGGTCATGGTGGAAGACATCAGCGAGCGCAAGCAGGCCGAAGTCGAACTCAAGAAGCATCGCGACCACCTCGAAGACCTCGTCGCCTCGCGCACCGCCGAACTCGCCGCCGCCAAGGAAGCCGCCGAAGCGGCCAGCCGCGCCAAGAGCGCCTTCCTCGCCAACATGAGCCACGAACTGCGCACACCGATGAACGGCATCATGGGCATGCTGGCGCTGGCGAAGCAGCGCATGGCCGACCCCAAAGGGCTTGATCACCTTGACAAGGCCCAGGGCGCCGCCAACCGCCTGCTCGGCGTGCTCAACGACATCCTCGATCTCTCCAAGATCGAAGCCGAACGCATGGTGCTTGAAGACGTCCCCCTGCACCTCGGCGGCGTTTTCGATAACCTCACCAGTGTTCTCGGCAATAAAGCCGTCGAGAAGGGCCTGATGCTGGAAACCGACTTGCCCGAGCCGCTCGCCCGCCTGCCGCTCATGGGCGATCCGTTGCGCCTCGGCCAAATTCTGCTCAACCTGGCCGGCAACGCCGTCAAATTTACCGAACGGGGCCGCATCACCCTGCGCGTCAGACCCCTGACGGAAACCCCGGAGGCCATGCAGGTCCGCTTCGAGGTCATCGATACCGGCATCGGCATCGCCCCGGAGATCTTGGAACGGCTGTTCACCTCGTTCGAACAGGCCGACAACAGCATGACCCGCAAGTATGGCGGCACCGGACTGGGGCTGGCCATCAGCAAGCGGCTGGTGCAGCTCATGGGCGGTGAAATCGGCGCCGAGAGTACACCGGGAGCGGGGAGCGTCTTCTGGTTCACCGTCCGTCTGGCACGGCGGGAACCCGGTGCCATCCTGGCAACGCCGAGTTTTAAGGAAACCGAAGCGGAGGCGCGGCTGCGCCGCGATCATCCCGGCGCGCGCATTCTGCTCGCCGAGGACGAACCGGTGAGTCGCGAAGTCGCCTGCCTCCAGCTCGAAGCAGCGGGGCTCGCCGTCGACCTGGCCGAAGATGGACAGCAGGCGCTGGAACTGGCAAGGCGGAATCCCTACGACCTGATTCTGATGGACATGCAGATGCCCAACCTGAATGGCATCGATGCGACCCGCGCCATCCGTAACATGGGTGCCGACTCGCTGAACCGCGCAACACCGATCCTGGCCATGACGGCGAATGCCTTCGACGAGGATCGCCGGACCTGCATCGATGCCGGCATGAACGACCACATCGCCAAGCCCATCGATGTCGAACATCTGTATGACACATTGTTCCGGTGGCTGTCGGCAAATCGCACCTGAGGATCCATACCGGACGAACTTGACCATCGCGTCGGCGAACATGTCCAGCGAATCGGCGATCAGGCCCATGGATTACGCGAGCCAGCCGGCGACGAGCAGGATGCGTTGCAGGAAACGGGGGATTTGCCTGTTTGCCCCGCCTCCGCTCCGGTCAGGATCGCGACAACTCCCGGGCCAGGATCGCGACGATGCGTTCCGCCGCCCTGCCGTCCCACAGATGCGGTCGCCGGCCTTGCTTGCCCTCGCCGCGCAGCACCTTGCGGGCTTCTGCGACGATGCGCGCCGGATCGGTGCCGGCCAGCACGTTGCTGCCCTCCTCGACCGTGACCGGCCGCTCGGTGTTTTCGCGGATGGTGATGCAGGGCACGCCGAGCGCGGTGGTTTCTTCCTGCAGGCCGCCGCTGTCGGTGAGCACGACGGCGGCGTCCTTCCAGGCGTTGAGGAAGGCCATGTAGGCCTGCGGGCCGACGAGGCTGATATGCGGGCCAAGGTCGATGCCGAACTTTTCGAGGTTGCCGCGCGTGCGCGGATGCACCGGGAAGAGCAATGGCAGCTCGGCCGCGATCTCCTTCAGCGCCCCGGCGATGCGCGCCATCATCTCGGGGCTGTCGACGTTGCTCGGCCGGTGCAGGGTCACGACGCCATAGCGCGGGTGTTTCTTCTTGAAGCCTGAGGTTTCGAATTCCGTGCCGGCTTGCGCCAGCTTTTCCGCCTGGTAGAGCACGTTGTCGACCATCACGTGGCCGACATAGTGAATCGCGCCCTCGGCCTTGCCTTCGCGGCGCAGGTGCTCGGCGCCGCTCGGCTCGGTGACGAAGAACCAGTCGGAGATGCTGTCGGTGACGAGGCGGTTGATCTCCTCGGGCATGGACATGTCGCCGCTGCGCAGGCCGGCCTCGACATGGGCGACGGGAATGTGCAGCTTCTTGGCGACGATCGAACAGGCCAGCGTCGAGTTGACGTCGCCGACGACCAGCACCGCATCCGGCGTGTTCGCCTGGCAAAGCGCCTCGAAGGCCGTCATGATCTTCGCGGTCTGCTGGGCATGGCTGCCGCCGCCCGCGCCCATGAAGACGTCCGGCTGCGGAATGCCGAGTTCCTCGAAGAACACCTCGTTCATCTCGCGGTCGTAGTGCTGGCCGGTATGGATGATCTGGTAGTCGATGCCGCCATGCGCCTGCAGCGCGCGCACGATCGGGGCGATCTTCATGAAGTTGGGTCGCGCGCCGGCGACGAGATAGAGGGTAGGCATGGTCTAGGTAACCGAGCGCTTGTCCTTGTTCAGCGCTTCGATCGCCCGCTCAAGCACGGTGCGATCCGCGATGTCCTTGTCGCGCATCGTTTGCTTGGTTCGCAGGAGGCCTTCGAGGCTGACCGTGCGCACCGGAATACCGTCGAGGTCGACGGTCTCCGCAAACTGCTGCAATGTCTCATAGGTTTCGCCGCAGGCGTTCAGCATGATGTCGACCACGAATGCATCGGCTACGCGGATGTTTTCGCCTTCCTCGAACCAGGCTGGATCGATATCCTTGGCCGCCTGGTCGGGCAGGATCATCAGGGCGGCTTTCAGTTTCCGGCCGGCAGCTTTGTTAGCCGGCACGAGCACATCGATATCGGTCGTAGCCCGATGATAGCCATGGGCAAACAAGGCGTAGCCGCCGATCAGCAGATAATCGACTTGCCGCTGATCGAAGGAGCGCAGCAGCGCTTTCAAATCATCCAGGGTTGCCGGGCGGCTGACTTCATTCATTTCCGGCGCCTCATCGCCAACTCGACCATGCCGGCAACCAGGCACGCTTCCTGGTGCTGATTCGCTTCCGCGTGAGTCTTGAACAGATAGACCCCCTTTCGCATTCCGGTGATGTCGCCGCCAGGCATGCGATGCATCTCGTCGTTGAACCGCGCGCCCTCCGCCAGCATTTCGGCATTCGCGGCAGGACTTATGGGACGCTCTTTTCGCTTGCCTACGACGCGCATGGCTGATTCCTCAGGAAGGCGCCGAACATCAGCAGCACCCAGATCGGCGTGCTGTGATCACGGCGTCCGGTTTCGTGCTGTTCGACAATCTGGCGGATCGCGGCGCGGTCGAACCAGCCGGTTTCGAGCAGCGGACCGCCGAGCAGCTCGTCGCGCACGCGCTGGCGCAGCGGGCCGCGGAACCAGCGCGCCAGCGGCACGGCGAAGCCCATCTTCGGCCGGTACATGATGTCCTGCGGCAGGTGGGGCTCCATGGCTTTCTTGAGCAGGAACTTGCTTTCGCCGCCGCGGATCTTCAGCGCGGTCGGCAGCGTCGCCAGCCATTCGACGAGCGGATGGTCCATCAGCGGCTCGCGCACCTCGAGCGAATGCGCCATGCTGGCGCGATCGACCTTGGTGTTGATGTCGCCGATCAGGTAGGTGTGCAGGTCGATGTACTGGATCAGCGCGAGCGGATCGTCGGTGCCGGCGCGCGCGGCATGCCGGTCGAACACCGCCTGCGCGTTGTAGCCGCCGAGCTCGGCCTTGAAGGCAGCGCTGTAGAGCTGGCTGCGTTGCCCGTTGCGGATCACCGAGACGCTGTGGAAATAGGCCTCGACCGAGGTGCGCGCGAGCCCCTCGAAGGTGGTCTTGGCGCGGAAGACGCGCGGCGCCCAGTCGGCCTTGGGATAGAGCCGGCCGAGGGCGCCGAACAGCGAACGGCGCAGGCCGAGCGGCAGCGCGGCGCGCATCCGCTCCTCCATGAGATGCAGCGCATAGCGGCGATAGCCGCCGAAGCTCTCGTCGCCGCCGTCGCCGGAGAGGGCCACCGTCACATGCCGGCGCGCCAGCTGGCAGACGCGGTAGGTGGGAATGGCCGAGCTGTCGGCGTAGGGCTCGTCGTAGAGACGGGCCAGCGTATCGATGAGATCGAAGTCGTCGCTCTCGACCCGGTCGACGCAATGATGCGTGCGGTAGCGGTCGGCGACCTGCTGGGCAAAGTGCGCCTCGTCATAGGCGGGGTCGGCGAAGGAGATCGAGCAGGTGTTCACCGGCCCGTTCGAGAGGCCGGCCATCATCGCCACCACGGCGCTGGAGTCGACGCCGCCGGACAGGAAGGCGCCGAGCGGCACTTCGGCAATCATGCGCAGGCGGATCGACTCCTCGAGCCGGCGTTCGAGTTCGTGACAGGCCTCGTCGATGCCGATGCGGGCATCGAGCGTGAAGCGCACATCCCAGTATTCGCGCGGTTCCGGAAGCGCCGTCCCGCCACGGCCGACTTTCAGCGTGCAGGCCGGCGGCAATTTTTTGGCCTGCCTGAAGATGCAGCGCGGCTCGGCGACGTAGCCGAGCGCGAAGTATTCCTCGACGGCCAGCGGGTCGATCTCGCGCCTCAATCCGCCGTGCGCGACGATGGCTTTCAGCTCGGACCCGAAGAGGAAGCTGCCGTCATCGAGCAGCGCATAGAACAGCGGCTTGACGCCGAGCCGGTCGCGGGCGAGGAACAGCACGTCGCGATTGCGGTCCCAGAGGGCGAAGGCGAACATGCCGCGGAAGCGCTCGACGCAGGCTTCGCCCCAGGCTTCCCAGGCATGCACGATCACCTCGGTATCGCTCTTCGTGTGGAAGACATGGCCGAGCGCCTGCAGTTCGGGGATCAGTTCCCGGTAGTTGTAGATCTCGCCGTTGAAGACGACGCAGACCGTCTGGTCCTCGTTGTAGAGCGGCTGCTGACCGGTCGACAGGTCGATGATCGACAGCCGGCGATGGCCGAGGCCGACGCCCGGCTCGAGGTGCAGCCCGCCCTCGTCCGGCCCGCGGTGGAACTGGGTTTCGTTCATCCGGTGCAGCACGGCGCGATCGATGGCGCGCTTGCCCCGTGTGTCGAAGATGCCGGTGATGCCGCACATGATCAGGTCTTCTTGCTGTAGGGATTGAGAACTTTCACGCCTGTCGGCGCGAAATCGCCCGTATTGCGCGTCACCACCGTCAGCCCATGTTCCTGCGCTGTCGCCGCAATCAGAAGATCGGCGCCCTCGTGGCCCAGCCGGGCCGACAAACGGCCCCAGCCGCGCGCAACTCCGGGCGCAACCGGGAGGATTCTATCGGCATACAACTGAATCAACTCCTCGATCCAGGCAGACAGCTCCGCGGCGAAATCCGGCGCCGCCTTGCGCTGCTTTTCGATGCCTTTCTCGATTTCGCCCAGGGTGACGACGCTCAGGAACAGCTGGTTGTCCTGCTGGCGGGAAATCCAGCGCACAACCCCGGCGTCAGGCCTGGTTTTCCTGAGTTCGGAAATGATGACGGTGTCGAGCAGGTACATCAAAGTTCCATGTCGCGCAGTTTGATTTGGGCTTTGCCGACGGCCCCAGACTCGGTCCTGGACTCGGTCTTGGGGACCGCAAGAAGATGGGCGACGAATCCCGGAGCCGCGCCGCGGGACTGTTGCTGTAAGCGTCGATAACTCGTTTCGGACACCACGACCACGGCATCCCGTCCGCGCCGGGTCACGTGCTGAGGCTCTCCCTGCAGCGCGGCCTCGACCACCTGGCTGAATTGGGCCTTCGCATCCTGCAAACGCCATTGCGATTTGTGCATGTCCGGACTCCGCGCGATATTCTGGTCAGATTATCTGACTAGTTACTTTTCCTGTCAATGCCAAGGCAGCGATCATAAAGGCGCCGGTATCCCCCGACCATCGCGTCGAGGCTGAAGCGCCGCTCGACTTCCGCCCTGCCCGCCCGGCCGGCGGCACGGGCTTGCTCGGGGTCCTGCGCATAGGCGATGATGGCCTGCGCCATGGCCTCGAAATCACCCGCCGGGACGAGTTTGCCGGTTCGTCCCTCATCGACCAGTTCAGGATTGCCGCCGACATTCGTTGCAATTACCGGCAGTCCTGAGGACATCGCCTCGAGGATGGTGTTCGAGATTCCCTCGGCCAGCGAAGGCAGGACGAAGCAGTCGAAGCCACGCAGCACTTCGGGCACGTCGTGCCGTTCGCCCGGCAGCCAGGCCAGCTCGGCGATGCCGGCGGCAGCGAGCAAAGCTTGCGCCTCGGCGCGCAGCGGGCCGTCGCCGACCATCACCAGCCGCAGCCGCGGCCGCAGCTCGGGGGCGAGCTCCAGCGCGCGGATGAAGGCGCGGGCGAGCAAGGTCTGGTTCTTGACGGTCTGCATGCGCCCGACCGTGCCGACCCGCCAGTGTTCCGGGCGCGGGAAGGGACAATCCGTGAAAGTCGGCTCCGGCGAGACGGCGGGCCTGAAGCGCCCGGCATCGACGCCGTTATAGATCTGCGTCACCTTGCGCACGGGGATGCCGACGCGTCCGGTCAGGTAGGTTGCCAGGTCGCGGGAAAGCGCGATCCAGTGGTTGACGAAGGGGTTGTAGGCGCGCCGCACCCACTGGTAGGTCTTGTTGGAGCCATCGAAGTCGCCGACGTCGCGGCCATGCTCGCCGTGGATCCGCACCGGCACACGCGCGAGCCAGGCCGGCACGGTCACTTCGAGCGCCGCGAGGTTGCGGCTATGGACGATCGCCGGCTTGAGTTCGCGGAAGATGCGCACCAGGCGCGGAAACAGCCTGAACAGGTGGCCCGGCGGCTTGCGCAGGCTGATGAATTGCACGTCGTCGCGCCGGATCCGGCGCCGGTAGTCGGTGACTTCGGTCAACGCGAGGATGGCATGCCGGTACGCATCCGCCGGCATGTGGTTGATCAGGTTGACGATGCCGTTTTCGAGCCCGCCGACATCGAAGCGATAGAACACATGCAGGACCAGCGGCCGTGCAGCGGCGGCCCGGCTCAGACGCGCCACAAGCGGAAGCCGGCCTTGGCGACGGCCTTGGGATCGTAGGCGGACTTGACGTCCACGAACAGGCCGCCGGGCTTGAGCTTCGCCGTCAGTTTCTTCAACGACATGGCCAGATAGTCCTTGTGCGAGACGGCGGCGACGAGGGCGTCGGCCTTTTCGGGCAGGGCGCTCCACTTCACGAGGTCGATTCCGTACTCGTGCTTAGCTTCGGCCGGTTCGCCGAGCGGATCATGCACCGCGACCGCGCAGCCGAAGGATTGCAGCTCCTTGACCAGGTCGGCCACCTTCGAGTTGCGCAGGTCGGGACAGTTTTCCTTGAAGGTCAGGCCGAGCACGATCACCCTGGCGCCCCGGACGTGACTGTCGCCGGCGATCATCTGCTTGACGGTCTGCTGCGCGACCCAGGCCGCCATGCCGTCGTTGATGCGCCGGCCGGCGAGGATCACCTGCGGGTGGTAGCCGAGCATCTCGGCCTTGTGCGTCAGGTAATACGGGTCGACGCCGATGCAGTGGCCGCCGACCAGTCCGGGCCGGAAGGGGAGAAAATTCCACTTGGTGCCGGCCGCCTGCAGCACCTCGAGGGTGTCGATGCCGATGCGGTCGAAAATCAGCGCGAGCTCGTTCATCAAGGCGATGTTCAGGTCGCGCTGGGTGTTCTCGATCACCTTGGCCGCCTCGGCCACCTTGATGCTGCTGGCCCTGTGCACGCCGGCGGCGATCACCGAGGCGTAGAGCCGCTCGACAAATTTCGCGGTCTTCTCGTCGTCGCCGGAAACGACCTTGACGATCCGGGTGATGGTGCGCTCCTTGTCGCCCGGGTTGACGCGCTCGGGCGAGTAGCCGACATGGAAATCCTTCTGCCACTGCATGCCCGAATGCTGTTCCAGCAGGGGAATGCAGACCTCTTCCGTCGCGCCGGGATAGACCGTCGACTCATAGACGACGGTGACGCCTTTCTTCATGTGCTTGCCGACGATGATCGAGGAACCGACCAGCGGCGAGAAATCCGGGATGTGCGCCGCATCGACCGGGGTCGGGACGGCAACGACGATGAAGTCGGCCTCGGCCAGCGTCGCGGGATCGGCGCTTACCGACAGCAACTTCGCGGCCTTGAGATCCTCCGTGCCGACCTCGCCGGTGGGGTCGATGAACTTGCGGTAGCTCGCGATCTTCTCTGCCGAGAGATCGTAACCGATGGTCCGGTACTTCTTGCCGAACTCGACGGCGAGCGGCAGGCCGACATAGCCGAGGCCGACGACGGCGACGACGGTATTGCTCAATGCGGATTGGGCAGCCATTATTCCCCTTTCATACAAGTCAATTATTCCGGATTGCGCGCCGCTGCCGTCTGCGCCAGCAGGGCGGCGATCGCCGGCCCGGCCGTGGCGAGATAGTCGGCGATCAGCGCATCGCCGCCGGATTCCGCCGCGACGATGAAAACCGCGGCAGCGTCGTCGCCGCGGCCCGCCAGTCGGCCGAAGGCCAGCAGAAGCTTGCCGACCAGGTCGCTGGTGACGATGCGGTCGTCGATCCAGTAGGCGTGCCAGACCCGCAGCCGGGATGTGCCGGCGTCGCCCAGTACGACGGCCTTGCGGCGCAGCGTGGCAACGTGCAGCGTGACCGGTTCCACGCCGCCCAGCAGGGCCTGCGCCTGCCCGCGCCCCGCGATCGCCCATTCCTCGTCGCCGCTTCTCACCAGGACATTGCCGGAGCCGATCATCTCGCGCTCGTAGCCCTGCCGGCGATAGTAGGCGATGTAAACGCCGACGCGCCTGCCGTCCTTCTCCAGCGTGACGTCGAGCGTCGCGGAGGGATTCGCGTAAGCCGGACGCCAGTCCGTCAGCCCGGCGCCGGCCAGCTGCCAGCTGCCGGTGGCCAGCGGCGCGGCAGCGAGCGCCGCGGCCGGCGCCC
>JAGXSN010000227.1 GCA_018333815.1 Sulfuritalea sp.
AAGCCGGTCAGTGTCCCAATCTGATCGCAGATGATGCCGGCCGCTCGATCCGACTCCAGGGAATAGCGCCGCTGGAAGCGCAGGTTCGACTTGGCGCGAATGACGTAGAAGCTGCCGGCCTGGTGCAAGCGATGCAGCTGCTCGAAGTCGATGTAGCCGCGATCCATGATGTAGAAGGCGCCGGCTTCCGGTACCAGCATGTCGAAGACATTGACCTCGTGCCACTTGCCGTCGCTGATATGGATAAAGCTCGGGATGTTGCCGCGCAGGTCGAGCAAGGTATGCATCTTCACCGCCGCCTTGGTCGAGCGCACCCGGATATTCCGCCGGAATTTTGGGAGTTTCAATCCTCGCCCAGCCCACGTGGGCCGGGCGTCGGGGGGTGAGTGCCGGGAGCGGCGACGGTGGCGGGTTTCAATCCTCGCCCAGCCCACGTGGGCTGGGCGTCCCGAGCAGCAGATGATCTACAACGAAAGGCTACGGTTTCAATCCTCGCCCAGCCCACGTGGGCCGGGCGTCCGCCGGATGGATGCTCCGAGTCGTCCCGTCGCCGGTTTCAATCCTCGCCCAGCCCACGTGGGCCGGGCGTCTACCTACCCGTTGCACCCCAATCAATACCCGATAGTTTCAATCCTCGCCCAGCCCACGTGGGCCGGGCGTCCTCCTACCGGCGGCACCCCGTCGCCGGCCACTATGTTTCAATCCTCGCCCAGCCCACGTGGGCCGGGCGTCCGGAAACGTGCCTGCGTCTCATGGCGCACGGCCTGTTTCAATCCTCGCCCAGCCCACGTGGGCCTGGCGTCTACAGCCGGAAAGAACTCGCCACTTGGCTGGCCGGGTTTCAATCCTCGCCCAGCCCACGTGGGCCGGGCGTCAGATCTACGCAGAACTGGCATACCGTGAGCGCGTGGTTTCAATCCTCGCCCAGCCCACGTGGGCCGGGCGTCCTGGTCGGCCTGCATCATCGGCGGCATCCAGCCTGTTTCAATCCTCGCCCAGCCCACGTGGGCCGGGCGTCCGGCTGATGGTCGCGCCGGATGCGCGCACCAACGCGTTTCAATCCTCGCCCAGCCCACGTGGGCCGGGCGTCCGCCACGTTCGGGTCTGTGCCTGGCCCTCTGATTGTTTCAATCCTCGCCCAGCCCACGTGGGCCGGGCGTCCTACACCACCGCTGCCGCGCGCACGGGGCGAGAGTTTCAATCCTCGCCCAGCCCACGTGGGCCGGGCGTCAGGCCAAAGCAGACCGAGAACCGCGCTTGAGCGGGTTTCAATCCTCGCCCAGCCCACGTGGGCCGGGCGTCTAGCCATCCCGGTCGAATCCGTCCCGGTCGAACGTTTCAATCCTCGCCCAGCCCACGTGGGCCGGGCGTCCAACCAGCACCGTGTATCCCTCGCCGTCACAAGCGTTTCAATCCTCGCCCAGCCCACGTGGGCCGGGCGTCGCGGAACCACAGCGGCTGCGCGCTTTTTCGAGGTGTTTCAATCCTCGCCCAGCCCACGTGGGCCGGGCGTCATGCCGAATGGCTGGCCACCGGCCGCGGCGCGCTGTTTCAATCCTCGCCCAGCCCACGTGGGCCGGGCGTCGTTTGCGCGCGGGTGTTTTTTATTCGCACATATGGAGTTTCAATCCTCGCCCAGCCCACGTGGGCCGGGCGTCCCTTGTCCCTCGCGCAGCGCCGGCACCAGCAATCGTTTCAATCCTCGCCCAGCCCACGTGGGCCGGGCGTCCGAAGCGATGGAGCATCCCGTCAAGGCCATCGCGGTTTCAATCCTCGCCCAGCCCACGTGGGCCGGGCGTCCTTTTATAGCACCGAGGGCACAGCACCGCTTCGTCGTTTCAATCCTCGCCCAGCCCACGTGGGCCGGGCGTCGACGGGCGGCTGCGACGGCTCCCGCCGGCCGAGTGTTTCAATCCTCGCCCAGCCCACGTGGGCCGGGCGTCGTGTCGATTTCGTTCAGGAAGGCGCCGCCGCCACGTGTTTCAATCCTCGCCCAGCCCACGTGGGCCGGGCGTCTGATGAAAGAACAGGCCGCCACGCCCGCTATATCGTTTCAATCCTCGCCCAGCCCACGTGGGCCGGGCGTCGGCGCTCAACCGTACCTTCGCCATAAGGCCGGCGTTTCAATCCTCGCCCAGCCCACGTGGGCCGGGCGTCCCAGAATCGCAGCGCGTGTCAGCAGTTCGGCTCTGTTTCAATCCTCGCCCAGCCCACGTGGGCCGGGCGTCGTGGCACGGTGAGGCGCTCGATCGTGGCGGTTGGTTTCAATCCTCGCCCAGCCCACGTGGGCCGGGCGTCGGCGCACATTCAGCGCCGGCAGCTCGTTGTCTTCGTTTCAATCCTCGCCCAGCCCACGTGGGCCGGGCGTCCTGTCCATCGCCCCAACTCCTATGTCGCTCCTTGTTTCAATCCTCGCCCAGCCCACGTGGGCCGGGCGTCTCGGGTCGCGGTAGGCGTCGCCCAGCGTCACCTCGTTTCAATCCTCGCCCAGCCCACGTGGGCCGGGCGTCTCTTTGACGAGTGAGTGAATCGTGGTCGTGTCGATCGTTTCAATCCTCGCCCAGCCCACGTGGGCCGGGCGTCTACAAGGGCCAGTCCCAACGCACTTTCTTATCGAGTTTCAATCCTCGCCCAGCCCACGTGGGCCGGGCGTCGTGATCGCGGCGGCGCGCCGCCGGCTGGCCTGGCTGTTTCAATCCTCGCCCAGCCCACGTGGGCCGGGCGTCCGCCGAAGAGTCCCGCAGCGACTGCCTGCGCGCCGTTTCAATCCTCGCCCAGCCCACGTGGGCCGGGCGTCATCACGTCTGCGCGAACAATAATGTCAGAGCCGTGGTTTCAATCCTCGCCCAGCCCACGTGGGCCGGGCGTCGCCAGCAAGCGCTCATTCTCGGCATGGAGCGCCAGTTTCAATCCTCGCCCAGCCCACGTGGGCCGGGCGTCTGCACTGACGGCCCAGTCGCGCCGTTGGTCATCCGGTTTCAATCCTCGCCCAGCCCACGTGGGCCGGGCGTCGCCGCGCCTACCTAGAAGCGTCAGATCATTTACGCGTTTCAATCCTCGCCCAGCCCACGTGGGCCGGGCGTCCGGTGCCGAGCGTGCTTTCACCCGGCGCTACAGTGTTTCAATCCTCGCCCAGCCCACGTGGGCCGGGCGTCCGTCGCGTGCAGTACCCTCAGCGTCGCCAAATGTGGTTTCAATCCTCGCCCAGCCCACGTGGGCCGGGCGTCAGTTTCTGCTCTGCGTCCCGGCCCAGGTTGCCGGTGTTTCAATCCTCGCCCAGCCCACGTGGGCCGGGCGTCGTATGTCGGTATATCTGGATGACTCAGGGGTATGGTTTCAATCCTCGCCCAGCCCACGTGGGCCGGGCGTCAGGGCGAATTGCCCTACCATTGCGGTGGGGATGGTGTTTCAATCCTCGCCCAGCCCACGTGGGCCGGGCGTCAGAACCGCTGCTGAACCGGTTGCCGCCAATGGCGGGTTTCAATCCTCGCCCAGCCCACGTGGGCCGGGCGTCGGCGCATCTCCTTCGCCCGATGCTCGACCGCGGTGTTTCAATCCTCGCCCAGCCCACGTGGGCCGGGCGTCGCCACCGGCGCACATGGGCATCGCCGAGTGGAGCGTTTCAATCCTCGCCCAGCCCACGTGGGCCGGGCGTCACTTGCGCAGCAACGTCGAACGCGCGCCGTTGAAGTTTCAATCCTCGCCCAGCCCACGTGGGCCGGGCGTCGGTGCGCGCCTGGTGCCTGGATAACGGAGCGAACGTTTCAATCCTCGCCCAGCCCACGTGGGCCGGGCGTCCATCACCAAGCGCCAACTGCTCGATCTCGAAGAGGTTTCAATCCTCGCCCAGCCCACGTGGGCCGGGCGTCCACCGATGAATCATCCACAAGACATAACGTCAAGCGTTTCAATCCTCGCCCAGCCCACGTGGGCCGGGCGTCAAACGATGCCGACACTGAGGCAGCGGTCATCAAGGTTTCAATCCTCGCCCAGCCCACGTGGGCCGGGCGTCCGACGATGACACCCCAGTTGGCCGTCGGCACGGGGTTTCAATCCTCGCCCAGCCCACGTGGGCCGGGCGTCCATCAAGGATTGCGAATCCTAGTCTTGCGAAAACGTTTCAATCCTCGCCCAGCCCACGTGGGCCGGGCGTCCCGCCGGCCTCGCCGGCTGGACAGCCCGCGGC
>JAGXSN010000228.1 GCA_018333815.1 Sulfuritalea sp.
CCGAGGCGCCGGGCAGCTGGTGGCCGCGCTGGAGCGCATGGCTCGGGCAGTTCGCCGACGGCCGGGTCGCCGCGCGCGGCCGGCTGGGCAGTCAGAAATATCCGCCGGGCGAACCCGCGCCCGGCCGGTATGTCAAGGCGAAGGCTGAAGAAAATCAACCACGGAAAGGAAGCAAGTCATGACACAACGCATCGCATTCGTCACCGGCGCCATGGGCGGCCTCGGCACCGCCATTTGCCAGGCCTTCGCCCGGGACGGCCACAAGGTCGTCGCCGCCTACCATCCGCAGTTCGACAACAAGGACGAGTGGCTCAAGGAAATGGAAGCCGCCGGCTTCAAGGGGTTCGTCTGCGTCGCCGGCGACGTCGCCTCGCTGGAGGACTGTCAGCGCATGGTCGCGGAAGCCGAGGCCGCTGCCGGCCCGGTCGACATCCTGGTCAATAACGCCGGCATCACGCGCGACCGCATGTTCGCCAAGATGGACAAGGACCAGTGGGATGCCGTCATCTCCACCAACCTCACCTCCCTGTTCAACCTGACCAAGCAGTGCTCCGCCAAGATGGCCGAGCGCGGCTGGGGCCGCATCATCAACATTTCCTCGGTGAACGGCGTCAAGGGCCAGGCCGGCCAGACCAACTACTCCGCGGCCAAGGCCGGCGTGATCGGTTTCACCAAGGCGCTGGCGCAGGAACTGGCCACCAAGGGCGTGACGGTCAATGCGATCGCTCCGGGTTATGTCGCCACCAAGATGGTGATGGCGATTCGCGAGGACATCCTCAAGAACATCGTCGACGGCATCCCGATGAAGCGTCTGGCCAAGCCCGAGGAAATCGGCGCCGCCTGCGCCTATCTGGCCTCCGATCTGGCCGGCTACATGACCGGGGCGACGCTCAACATCAACGGCGGCCTGCATTTCCAGTAATAATTGCGTCATATCACAAGCCGGCGCCGCTGCGAAGGCGCCGGCAAGCCCGAGGAGGAACCCGGTCCCATGGTCGAGCAGACACGTCTCATCAAAAAGTATCCGAACCGCCGCCTCTACGACACACGCACCAGCACCTACATCACGCTGGCCGACGTCAAGGCGCTGGTGTTGAAGCACGAAGGGTTCCGCGTCATGGACGCCAAGACGGGCGACGATCTGACGCGCAGCATCCTGCTGCAGATCATCCTCGAGGAAGAAGCCGGCGGCGCGCCGATGTTCACCTCCGACCTGCTGGCGCAGATGATCCGCTTCTACGGCAACGCCATGCAGGGCATGATGGGTCCGTATCTCGAGAACAACATCACCGCTTTTGCCGACATGCAGAAAAAGCTGCAGGACCAGGCCAAGCACCTGTATGGCGACAACGCCGTGATGAGCAAGGACATGTGGGCGCAGTTCCTCAACTTCCAGGGCCCGGCGATGCAGAGCATGATGGGCACTTACGTCGAGCAAAGCCAGAAAATGTTCCAGCAGATGCAGGAAAGCCTCCAGGAGCAGACCAAGAAAATGTTCAGCGGCTTCCAGTTGCCCGGCCAGACGCCTCCTGAAAAGGCCGAGAAGAAAAAGTAGTGGCATCGAGAAAGAAGGCGCGCATCCCCCGCGTCGGTTTCGTATCGCTCGGTTGCCCGAAGGCCGCCAGCGATGCCGAGCAGATCCTCACCCGCCTGCGCGCCGAAGGCTACGAGATCTCCGGCAGCTATGCCGGCGCGGATCTGGTGGTCGTCAATACCTGCGGCTTCATCGATGCCGCGGTCGAGGAATCCCTCGATGCGATCGGCGAAGCCCTCGACGAGAACGGCAGGGTCATCGTCACCGGCTGCCTCGGCGCCAAGGGCACGATCGTCCAGGACACGCACCCCGCCGTGCTCGCCGTCACCGGTCCGCACGCGCTGCAGGAAGTCATGGATGCCGTGCATGCCCACCTGCCGCCGCGGCACGATCCTTTCGTCGACCTCGTGCCCGCGCAGGGCATCCGCCTCACGCCCGACCACTTCGCCTACCTCAAGATTTCCGAGGGCTGCAACCACCGCTGCAGCTTCTGCATCATCCCCGGCCTGCGCGGCCCCCTCGTCAGCCGCCCGATCGGCGAGGTGCTCAAGGAAGCCGAAACGCTCGCGGCCGCCGGCGTCAAGGAACTCATCGTCATCTCGCAGGACACCGGCGCCTACGGCGTCGACGTCCGCTACCGCACCGGCTTCGCCGGCGGCCGGCCCGTCAGGACGCGGCTCTACGAACTGTGTCGCGAACTCGGCGAACTCGGGATGTGGCTCCGCCTGCACTACGTCTATCCCTATCCGAGTGCGGACGACCTGCTGCCGCTGATGGCGGAGGGCAAGCTGCTGCCCTATCTCGACGTGCCCTTCCAGCACGCCAGCCCGCGCATCCTCAAGCTGATGAAGCGGCCCGGCGACGTCGACAAGGTGCTCGAGCGCGTCACCGCCTGGCGCAAGGCCGTTCCCGACCTGACAATTCGCTCGACCTTCATCACCGGCTTCCCCGGTGAAACCGAAACGGAATTCAACGAGTTGCTCGACTTCCTCGACATCGCGCAACTCGACCGCGTCGGCTGTTTCGCCTATTCCCCTGTCGAGGGCGCTGCGGCCAATGCCCTGCCCGGCGCCCTGCCGGAAGAAGTGCGCGAGGAGCGCAAGCTGCGCCTGTTGCGCCATCAGGAAGACATTTCGACGCAACGCCTCGAAGCGAAGATCGGCAGGACGCTGACGGTGCTCGTCGACGACATCGACGAGGAAGGCGCCATCGCGCGCAGCCAGGGCGATGCGCCCGACATCGATGGCGTTGTCTACATCGTCGATGGACACGAACTGGAGGTCGGGGATTTCGCCGAGGTCACGATCACCGACTGCGACGTGCATGACCTGTACGCGGAACTGACCCCCATGAGGGCCGTCCCGTGAGCGCCGACCTTGCGCAACGCCTGCGCGACATTCTCGGTGCGGCCCATGTCCTCAGCGGGGAATTCGACATCGCGCCCTACTGCACCGACTGGCGCGGCCGTTACAGCGGCAGTCCCCTGTGCGTCGCGCGGCCCGGCACTGCGGAGCAGGTCGCAGCCGTGGTCGCCGCCTGTGCGCAGGCGGGCAGCGCCATCGTGCCGCAAGGCGGCAACACCGGCCTCGTCGGCGGCGCCACGCCAATCGGCGGGGAAGTCGTGATCAGCCTCGCGCGGCTCAACCGCGTCCGCGCCATCGATACCGACAACAACACCATGACAGCCGAAGCCGGCTGCACGCTCGCCGCCGTGCAGGCGGCAGCGGCAGAGGCCGGGCGTCTGTTCCCGCTCTCGCTCGCGTCCGAAGGCACCGCGACCATCGGCGGCAACCTCGCCAGCAACGCCGGCGGCGTCCAGGTGCTGCGCTACGGCAACGCGCGCGAGCTGTGCCTCGGCCTGGAGGTCGTGCTGCCCGACGGCCGCGTCTGGAACGGCCTGCGCGCCTTGCGCAAGGACAACACCGGCTACGACTTGAAGCATCTGTTCATCGGCGCGGAGGGCACCCTCGGCATCATCACCGCCGCGGTGCTCAAGCTTTTCTCGCCGCCGCGCAGCACGGCCACCGCCTGGGTCGGCCTGCCCTCGCCGCACGCCGCCGTCGCCCTGCTGACCCGGCTGCGCGAAACAATCGGCGGGCGCGTGACGGCCTTCGAGCTGATCGGCCGCCCGGCGCTCGACCTCGTCCTGCGGCACGTCCCCG
>JAGXSN010000229.1 GCA_018333815.1 Sulfuritalea sp.
GGCGCCGTCGAGGCCCTGCGGCGCGGCAAGAGCCTCCTGCCGATCGGCGTGCGTGCGGTCGGCGGCGATTTCGAGCGCGGCGCGGTCATCGCCTGCCTCGACGAGCGCGGCAATGAAGTCGCGCGCGGTCTGGTCAACTATCCGGGCGACGAGGCGAGGAAAATCGCCGGGCGGCCCAGTCAGGAGATCGAGAGCATCCTCGGTTACGTCGACGAATCGGAGCTCATCCACCGCGACAACCTGGTGCTGACCGCAGCCGCCCAAGCCGCGGGCGGGTAGGGCCGGCGCACGTGGCGCAGCTCAGGCCAGCCTGCCGCCGCGGTAATCGGACAACGCCTGCCGTATTTCCTGCGGGGTGTTCATCACGAATGGGCCGTGTTGCACGATCGGCTCGTTGAGCGGCCGGCCGGCGACCAGGATCGCGCGCGCCGCTTCCCGCGCTTCGATGACGACGCCGTCACCGTCGTTCGCAAGGATCGCCATGCGCCCCGCGGCAACAGCGGCGCCGGCAATGGCGAGCCGGCCCCGATAGACATGGACGAAGGCGTTGCGATCCGCCGGCAGGGGCTGGGCGAAGCGGCCGCCTTCCGGCAGGTGGAGATCGAGATAGAGCGGCGCGGTGACCGGTCGGGTGACCGCGCCGCGCACGCCGTGGCTTTCCCCGGCGATCACGATGACCGTACCACCCTCGGCCGTCCGCAAGCGCGGCAGCTCGGCAGCGGGAAAGTCGCGGTACCACGGCGCGCACATCTTGTCGGTCGCCGCCAAGTTGAGCCAGAGCTGAAAGCCCTCCATCACGCCCTCTTCCTGCTGGGGAGTCTCCGAGTGGATCACCCCGCGCCCGGCGATCATCCACTGCACGCCGCCGTTTTCCAGCAACCCTTCGTGGCCGGCGCTGTCCCTGTGCTTCATGCGCCCGGCGATCATGTAGGTGATCGTCTCGAAACCGCGGTGCGGATGGTCGGGAAAGCCGGCCAGGTAGTCGTCCGGATCGTCGCTGCCGAAGACGTCGAGCATGAGGAAGGGATCGAGCCGGCGCTGGAGATCCTGGGCCAGCATGCGGGTCAGGCGCACGCCGGCGCCGTCCGAGGTTTCCCTGCCGATCACCACTCGCTCCACCGAGCGCGCGAAATCGACCTTATCTTCGCCGCGTCTGTTCGTCACGATCTGCTCCTTGCGGGCGCTACACGTCGGGTTGATCCGGAAAATTTCAAAGGGTTCCCCCTGCTAACATCGCGCCCCATGAACCTGACCTCCATGAAGAATGCGCTGCGCGACCCGAAGCGCTGGAAACGCTGGGCGATCGAGGCCCTGATCCTGATCGCCATCGTCGCCGCGATCGCCGCCTGGCGCAACAGCGGGCTCGCCAGCGGCGTCGCGCCGCCTTTGGCCGGCGTGCGCACCGATGGCAGTATGGTGGAACTCGGCGCTGGCAAGACGGCGCGGCTGGTCGTGTTCTGGGCGACCTGGTGCAGGGTCTGCCGCGCCGAAGCCGGCAACATCGAGGCCGTGGCGCGCGACTGGCCGGTGATCAGCGTCGCGATGCAGTCCGGCGACCTGACGGAAATATCCGCTTACCTCAAGGAACGCGGGCTCGTCGTTCCTGCCGTCGCCGACGACGACAGCGACATCGCCGAAGCCTGGGGGGTCAGCGTGGTGCCGACCCATTTCTTCATCGATCCCGCCGGGAACATCCGCTTCCGCACCGTCGGGTATACGACCCGCATGGGACTGCGCGCGCGCCTGTGGTGGGCGCAAACCTTCTAGGTCGAATTGGCGCGCCCGAGACGATTCGAACGTCCGACCCCAGCCTTCGGAGGGCTGTACTCTATCCAACTGAGCTACGGGCGCGTGAGCGCATTATACAGCCCGCTCGCCCAGGCCGGCGCACCCGGACGAGCACGGGAACAGACCGGGGTTCGGCATCCGTCATCATGGATCGGCCCCGCGCCCCGCTGCTAGCATCGCCCGATCATGTCCGTCTGGCTGTCGACACTCCTGACCCGCCGCATGCTGATCTGCGTGTTCATCGGCTTCGCGTCGGGCATGCCGCTCTACCTGCTGCTCAACCTGCTGCCGGCCTGGTTGCGCACCGAGGGCATCGGCCTGAAGGCGATCGGACTGTTTGCGCTGATCCAGTTTCCCTACACCTGGAAGTTTCTCTGGGCGCCGCTGCTCGATCGCTACATCCCGCCCCTGGGGCGGCGGCGCGGCTGGATTTTCCTCACCCAGGCGAGCCTGCTGGCGATCATCATCCTGCTCGGCCAACTCTCGCCGACCGAGCAGCTCGGCACGATCGTCTGGCTGGCCGCCCTGCTCGCCTTCATGTCGGCCACCGCCGACATCGCGCTCGACGCCTACCGGCGGGAACTGCTCGCCGACCACGAGCTCGGTCTGGGCAACGCGGTGCATGTCAATGCCTATCGCATTGCCGGCCTGGTGCCGGGATCGCTGTCGCTGATCCTGGCCGACCACCTGCCCTGGGACACGGTGTTCTTCGTCACCGCGCTGTTCATGCTGCCTGGAATGGCCATGGCGCTTCTGGTCGGCGAGCCGGCGATCGCCGGCGCGGCGCCGACCACGCTGCGCGCCGCGGTGGTCGAACCGTTTCGCGAATTCATCGGCCGCGCCGGTCTCAGGGCAGCCCTGCTGATCCTGGCCTTCATCTTTTGCTACAAGCTCGGCGACTCGATGGCCACCGCACTGGCCACGCCCTTCTATCTCGACATGGGCTACAGCAAGACCGACATCGGCCTGGTCGCCAAGCATGCGGGCCTGTGGCCGGCGGTGATCGGCGGACTGCTCGGCGGACTGTGGATGATCAAGCTCGGCATCAATCGCGCCCTGTGGGTGTTCGGCGTGGTGCAGGTGGTGACGGTGTTCGGCTTCTTCTGGCTTGCCTCGCTCGGGCCGCAGACGGTCATCGACGCCACGGCGCAGGCGCGCCTGGCTTTGGTGATCGGCTGCGAGGCGCTCGGCGCCGGGCTGGGCACGGCCGCTTTCGTCGCCTTCATCGCGCGCACGACCCATCCCCTCTACACCGCGACGCAGTTCGCCCTGTTCACCAGCCTGGCCGCCGTGCCGCGCACCTTCGTCAACGCGACGACCGGCTGGCTGATCGAAGCGCTGGGCTGGGCGCCATTTTTCCTCCTGTGCGGAGCGCTGGCCTTGCCCGGCATGCTGCTCTTGCTGAAAGTCGCGCCGTGGCGCGCCCGTGCGGGCGCGTGACCCCGCGCGTCAAGCCAAGCCCCGCGCCCCTTGCTACAATTTCTATGTCTTAAGTAAGCCGGGAGGGTGCAGTGGCAGGAAATCCGGAGGGAGAGGGTCGCGCGCAATTGCTCGACGACATCGAGGCGTTCTCGCGCAATGGTCCGCCCGTGCCGGAGGAACGGCCTGCCCAGCCCGCGATCGCCCGCGACAAGCTCGTCTTCCCCGACCTGACCCGGCCGCCGCCGGCGCGACAAGGGGTAGAAACGGGACCGCTGGCCGGCAGCCGGGGGCGGGCCCCGCCCGGCGGGGGCGGGTTGCTCGATCGGCTCAGGCAGCAGGCGCAGGCCACCCAGCGCCAGGCGGTCAAACACGATGCCGATGCGCAGATGCGCGCCCTTCATCTGAGCGCGAGCATCGAGGCGGCTTTTGGCTACTTCGACGACATGGTCTGCCAACTGGAGATCATCCAGCCGGCGATTCCCGCGGATTTCGAGCTGCCCGGCAAGATTGTCTTTGCGCAGATGAACTGGCAGGCGGGAGCGGCGGATTTTCGTCTGCGGCCGACCGCCACGGAGGATCGCCATTACGAAACCGCGAGCGTGCGGTTCCGCTTCGGCGCGCCGCAGCGGCTGCAAGAGATGCGCGACGCAGCCGGCGTCGAACCGCTGCGCAAGCTCCTCCACGATGCCGGCATTGCCTTCCGGCTCGATGAACGCAGGAGCAGGGACAGCCTGCTCGAAGGCGGGCTGTTCAGCTTTCCCTGCGAGGTCAGGGGGGGATTTCTGTTCAAGGCCGACTACCCGGCCAACGAGCTGACCCTGCGCACGCGCAACCTCGGTCGTTTCGGCACGATGGAATTCCGCCTGCAGGCGGGCGATCTGACGCATGAGACGCTCGACGATCTGGCGCAACTGATGCTCTGTCAGCCCAGCCGCTTTCTCAAACGGTTTCGCCGCAGCGCCTGAGGCCGTCCCGCCAGCGCCGACCTTTAGAGCGTGTGGCTGCGGTCGCCGTGGGCGAAGCCCAGCAGCGGGGCGGAAACTCCCTTGCCGAGGGCGATCGCCTTGAACATTTCGCCCATCTCGCGCGGCGCGAGCAGCATCTGCACCGCGCCGGCGGCGCGCAGCGCCGGCGCGCCGCCGGCTTCCTGGCGTGCGGCGCGCAGTGCGCCGATACCGCAATTGATCAGGAAGGTCGCCTGGTTCGTGTACCCCAGCACGTCGAGCCCGGTGTCGAAGCCGGCCTCGGCGACGGCGGTGAAATCGACGTGCGCCGTGATGTCCGACAGCCCCGGCCACCAGAACGGATCTTCGTGCAGGCGGTGCTGGTGGTGGCAGCGCAGGGTGCCGCGATTGCGCAGCGGATGGTAGAGCTCGTGACGCGGCAGGCCGTAGTCGAGCAGCAGCAAGGCGCCGCGCTCGAGGCGACGGCCCCACTCCGCGACCCAGGCGCGCGCGGCCAGGCCGACCTCGCCCTCGAAGGGCGGCTGCACCGGCAGGGCCGCCATAGCCGCGGCGAGCGGGCCTTGCGCCGGACGTTCGTCTGCCCAGACAAAGCCGCCGTGCGCCTCCGTTACGCCGCGCTCCATCAGCCCGGCCGCGCGCCAGGCCACGGCGTGCGTCGGCAGGGCGTCGAGCAGTTCGTTGGCCACGACGCAGCCGGTGAATTTTTCCGGCAGCCTGTCGCGCCAAACCACGCGGGAGGCAAGATGCGGGACGGCCGACCCGATCGTCTCCCGCTGGCGCGCGCGCAGTTCGCCCGAAAGTTCGAGGATTGCATAACGCTCCGGCAGGCTGTCGAGCGCTTCGAGCGCCTGCAGCAGATCGGCGGCCAGCCTGCCGCTGCCGGCGCCGACTTCCAGCAGACTCGGCGCCGGCAGGACGGCATGGATTTGCGCGATCTGCCGCGCCAGCGCCTGGCCGAACAGCGGCGTCAACTCCGGCGCCGTGACGAAGTCGCCCGCCGTGCCGAATTTGTGCGCGCCGCCCGCGTAATAGCCGAGCCCCGGCAGGTGCAGCGCCATCTCCATGTAGTCGGCGAACGGGAGCCAGCCGCCGGCGGTGCGGATGCAGGCGGAGATGCAGGCCGACAGCGCGCGGCTCGCAGACTGGGCGGCGGCGCAGGGTGCGGGCAGGGAGGAGTCCATCGGGTCGATTCTAGCGGCGTTGCAGCCCACCCCTGCCAACCCGCTCCGATTCCGGAGGTCGCTTGGGCGCCTCTTTACGTCGCGATCATTTGGAACGTGTTTCTCAAGAGAAGCATCCTGGCGGATCACTGCCAGCCGGTCGGCTTGGCCAGTTGCCCGCAGGGCATCTGATAGACGCGGCGGTCTTCGAGGCGCACGGCCGTCAATGAGCCGCCCCACAGGCAGCCGGAATCGAGCGCGAACAGTTTATCGGTCTGCCGGAAGCCCAGCGCCGACCAGTGGCCGCAAAGGATGGCGTGGTCGGCGCTCCGGCGGGCGGGCGCGTCGAACCACGGCAGGCAGCCGGCCGGGCCGCGCTCGGGCGGACCCTTGGCGCCGGACGCGCGAAATTCCATGCGGCCTTCCGGCGTGACGAAGCGCATGCGCGTCATCGCATTGACCACCACGCGCAGGCGGTCCCAGCCGGCGAGGTCGTCGCGCCAGGCATCCGGTTCCGAGCCCCACAGGTTGGCGAGGAAGTCGCCGTAGTTCGGCGCGGTCAGCGCAGCCGAAACCTCGTCGGACAGCGCCTGCGCCTTGCCGACGTCCCAGCTGGGCAGCAGTCCGGCATGCACCATCGCCCACTCGCCTTCAACATGGAACAGCGGCAGAGCGCGCAACCAGCCGAGCAGTTCGTCGCGGTCGGGCGCGGCGAGGACGGCCGCGAGCGTGTCTTCCTTGTTGGCCTTGCCGAAACCGGCGGCCTGCATGACCAGATGCAGGTCGTGGTTGCCGAGCACGGTGACGGCGGCGGCGCCCAGCGCCCTGACGAAGCGCAGCACCTCGAGCGACTGGGGGCCGCGATTGACCAGGTCGCCGACGAACCAGAGCCGGTCCGCATCGGGCGCAAAGCCGGTGTAGTCGAGCAGCCGCCTGAGCGGGTCGAAGCAGCCCTGCAGGTCGCCGATTGCATAGGTGGCCATCAGGCGCCCAGCACGATCAGCACGACCTGCAGCAGCAGGATCACCGCCAGCGGCGAGAGGTCGAGGCCGCCGATGACGGGCACGACACGGCGCACCGGGGCGAGCAGCGGCGCGGCGAGTCCGTTGAAGAGCGGCGTCGCGGGCGCGTGGGGAGATATCCACGAGAGCAGCGCGGCGACGATCACCACGCCCATCAGCAGATAAACGAACAGCCTGAGCACGGCGAGCACGGCGGCCCAGGCGAGGGCGGGCAGGCCGCCGAGATCGAATGCACCGAGCCCGGTCAGGCTCGCCAGGAGGGCCAGATAGGCGAACTGGGTCAGCCAGGCGGCGCACACGCCGGCCAGATCGATGCCGAACAGGCCGGGAATGATGCGCCGCAGGGGCAGCACCGCCCAGTTGGTGAAGGCAATCGCGAACTGGCCGACCGGATTGCGGAAGGGAACGCGCGCCGCCTGCATCCAGGTACGGGCCAGAAACGCGAAGGCAAGCAGCCCGGCGGCCGTACCCAGCACGAGCGACAGGATTTGTTGCAGCATCAGTCGGCCCCCAGAATGTCGCAAAGTTGCCGGCCGCGCGCGGCGGCGGCTTCGACGCCTTTCGCGATCGCCGCATCGACGGCCTCGGTGTTGAACACCTCGATGGCGGCGGCGGTGGTGCCGCCCTTCGAGGTGACGCGCATGCGCAGCTCGTCGACGGGTTCGTTGCTGGCCTCGGCCAGCCGCGCGGCGCCGAGGAAGGTCTCGATCGCCAGCAGGCGCGCGGTTTCGGGAGGCAGACCGAGGGTCGCGCCCGCGTTCTGCAGGGCTTCGATGAAGTAGAACACGTAGGCCGGGCCGCTGCCGGAGACGGCGGTGATGACATCCATCAGCGCCTCGTCCTCGATCCACAGTGTGCGGCCGACGGCGCGCAGGATTTTCTCCGCGGTGGCGCGGCCTTCATGATCCGCCGCCGGCCCGGCATACAGGCCGGTGATGCCGGCGCCGATCAGCGCCGGCGTGTTGGGCATGCTGCGCACCAGATTGCCGTAACCGCCGAGCCAGCGGCCGATGTCCTTCAATTGCAGGCCGGCCGCGACGCTGATGACCAACTGGTCCTTGAGCCTGCCCGCGGCGGCGGCGATCGCTTGCTTCATCAGCTGCGGCTTGACCGCCAGCACCAGCACCTCGCAGTTCAGCGCCGCCGCGTCGATGGCCGGGGTGCAGCGCACGCCGAAGCTGTCGGTCAGGCGCACGCGGGTTTCCTCGACCGGGTCGACGACCTGCATGCCGGCCGCGGAGTAGCCCTGCTTCTTGAGGCCGCCGATCAGGGCGGTGGCCATGTTGCCGCCGCCGATGAAGGTGATTTTCATGTGGTGTGCCTTTCTCCGAATATCGCCGTGCCGACGCGCACCAGCGTCGCGCCGGCCATGATCGCCTCTTCGAGGTCGTGCGACATGCCCATCGAGAGCGTGTCGAGCGTCAGTCCCTCGGTATTCAGGCGGTCGCGCAGTTCGCGCAGCACGCCGAACTGCCGTCGCGCCAGCGCCGACTCTTCCGTCGGCTCGGGAATGGCCATCAGGCCGCGCAGGCGCAGGTTCGGCAGTTCCGCCACGGCGCGACACAAGTCCGGCGCTTGATCCGGTGCGCACCCGCTCTTGCTGGCCTCCCCGCTGACATTCACCTGCACGCAGACGTTCAGCGGCGGCCGCCCGGCGGGCCTTTGCGCCGACAGCCGCTCGGCGATCCTGAGCCGTTCGACCGAATGCACCCAGGCGAAATGCTCGGCCACCGGCCGGGTTTTGTTGCTCTGCAACGGACCGATGAAATGCCACTCCAGATCGAGATCGGCCAGTTCCGCCTGTTTGGCGAGCGCTTCCTGGACGTAGCTTTCGCCAAAGGCGCGCTGACCCGCGCCGTGCGCCTCGCGCAAGGCGCCGGCCGGAAAGGACTTGCCGACGGCCAGCAGCCCGATGTCGGCCGGATCGCGTCCGGCGCCGGCACAGGCCTCGTCGATGCGCCTTTTCACGGCTTGCAGATTGGATGAAATTGTTGTCATATATAGCCTGTCCGCCACCGGCGAGTATACCGAAGCGTCCCATCGGGGCCGCGCTGGAGTCCTTCAAGCATGGATATCACCGAGCTGCTCGCCTTTTCCGTCAAGAACAAGGCTTCCGACCTGCACCTGTCCTCGGGGCTGCCGCCGATGATCCGCGTGCATGGCGACGTGCGACGCATCAACCTGCCGCCGATGGAGCACAAGGACGTGCACGCGATGGTGTACGACATCATGAACGACGGCCAGCGCAAGCACTACGAGGAAACGCTGGAGTGCGATTTCTCCTTCGCCGTGCCGCAGCTGGCGCGCTTCCGCGTCAATGCCTTCGTGCAGAACCGCGGTGCGGCAGCGGCGTTCCGCACCATTCCCTCGAAGGTGTTGACCCTCGAGCAGCTCAACGCGCCCAAGACCTTCGCCGACATCGCCAACCAGCCGCGCGGCATCGTGCTGGTGACCGGGCCGACCGGCTCGGGCAAGTCGACGACGCTGGCGGCGATGGTCGATCACATCAACGAGAAGGAGTATGGCCACATCCTGACCGTCGAGGACCCGATCGAATTCGTGCATGAATCGAAGAAGTGCCTGATCAACCAGCGCGAGGTCGGCCCGCACACGCAGTCCTTCAACAACGCCCTGCGCTCGGCGCTGCGCGAGGATCCGGACGTGATCCTGGTCGGCGAAATGCGCGACCTCGAGACCATCCGCCTCGCGCTGACTGCCGCCGAAACCGGCCATCTGGTGTTCGGCACGCTGCACACCTCGTCGGCGGCCAAGACCATCGACCGGATCGTGGATGTTTTCCCGGCGGCGGAAAAGGAAATGGTGCGCTCGATGCTGTCGGAATCGCTGCGCGCCGTCATCTCGCAGACGCTGCTGAAGACCAAGGACGGCAACGGCCGGGTCGCGGCGCACGAGATCATGCTCGGCACGCCGGCGATCCGCAACCTGATCCGCGAGAACAAGGTCGCGCAGATGTATTCGGCGATCCAGACCGGCCAGCAGTTCGGCATGCAGACGCTCGACCAGTGTTTGCAGGATCTGGTCAGGCGCAACGTCGTCTCGGCGGCCGAGGCGCGCAACAAGGCGGCCAATAAAGACAACTTCCCCGGCTAAGGCATTCGGAACTCACACATGGAACGCGACGAGGCACTCAAATTCCTCTACCAGCTGCTGGCGATGATGGTGCAGAAGAAGGGTTCCGACCTCTTCATCACCACCGGCTTCCCCCCCGCGATCAAGGTGGACGGCAAGATCACGCCGGTGACCGCCCAGCCGCTGACGCCGCAGCACACGCTCGAGATCGCCCATGCGGTGATGAACGACAAGCAGGCGGCGACCTTCGAGGAGACCAAGGAGTGCAATTTCGCCATCAGCCCGGCCGGCATCGGCCGCTTCCGCGTCAATGCCTTCATCCAGCAGAGCCGCACCGGCCTCGTCTTCCGCACCATCAACACCTCGATTCCGAAATTCGAGGACCTGGGCCTGCCGGCGACCCTCAAGGACATCGGCATGACCAAGCGCGGCCTGGTCCTGTTCGTCGGCGGCACGGGCTCGGGCAAGTCGACCTCGCTGGCGGCGATGATCGGCTACCGCAACGAGAACAGCTACGGCCACATCGTCACCATCGAGGATCCGGTCGAGTACGTCCATGACCACAAGAACTGCATCGTCACCCAGCGCGAGGTCGGCGTCGATACCGATTCCTGGGAGGCGGCGCTCAAGAACACCCTGCGCCAGGCGCCCGACGTGATCCTGATCGGCGAGATCCGCGACCGCGAGACGATGGAGCACGCGATCGCCTTCTCCGAGACCGGCCACCTGTGCATGGGCACGCTGCACGCCAACAACGCCAACCAGGCGATGGACCGCATCATCAACTTCTTTTCCGAGGAGCGCCGGCCGCAACTGCTGATGGATCTGTCGCTCAACCTCAAGGCGGTCGTCTCCCAGCGCCTGCTGCCGGCGCGCGGGGGCAAGGGGCGCGTGGCCGCCGTCGAGATCCTGCTCAACTCGCCGCTGATTTCCGACCTGATCGGCAAGGGTGAGGTGCATGAGATCAAGGAGATCATGAAGAAGTCGCGCGAGCTGGGCATGCAGACCTTCGACCAGGCGCTGTTCGACCTCTACGAGGGAGGAAAGATCAGTTACGAGGATGCGCTGCGCTTCGCCGATTCGATGAACGAAGTGCGCCTGCAGATCAAGCTGCGCGGCAAGGAGATGGCCGAGAAGGACCTGCAGGGCGGCATCCGGCATCTCGATATCGTCTAACCCGTCAGCCATGGCGACGCAAGCATGAACCTGCCAAAAAATCCGGACGCCCCGAGCGCCCTCGAGAAATTCGGCCATGTCCAGAAGCGCATTTGCATGCTCTGGGGCACCCAGGAGCTCGACGCCTACATCGCCCATCTGATGACGGATTCGCGCGACGGCCAGCGCAGCGGTTTTCCTGTCGAGGTGACCGGCGAGCTGCTGTTCCTGGTCGAGCTCAACAAGCTGGTGCGCGCCATCGATCTGGCCCGCAAGCTCAGAATTCCCTTGAGCGAGGCCTACCACAAGGTGGACAAGAAGGACCGCGGCGGCGACCTGGGCGATGACCCTCTCACCGGCAGCGATCGTTTCGCCCGCGAGGAGCGGGAGCTGGGAGTGCCGCCCCGGGCCACGGCGCGCCGGGGCCAGGAAGAAGGCGGCAGCATCTTCGTCCTGCTCGGCAGGGGTGTGTTCTCGTTACTCACCAACAAGATCGTGCTGTTTCTGCTCGCGCTGCTCGTCGCCTATCTCTACGTCCTGCCGACGTTCTTCAAGCCTTAGCCTTTTCCCTGCGGGCGCTGCCCGCGACGATCCCGAAGCCGTAGAGCCGGCATTCGAGCGCGCCGTTGAACAACGGGATCTTCCGGTCCGGCCGCAGGCCGATCAGCTTCGGCAGGCGCGTGTCCGCCGAGAGCAGCCAGCAATGCCAGCCGGCGAAGCGCTGCTTGAAGGCATCCCCCAGCCGCGGATAGAAGGCCGCCAGCTCGTCGAGTTCGCCGAGCCGTTCGCCGTAGGGCGGGTTGGCGACCAGCACGCCCGTGGCGGCCGGCGGAGCGATTTCGAGCAGGTCGGCGCGACGTACCTCGATCAAATCGTCGAGGCCGGCATGGGCGAGGTTCTGCATGCAGCGCGCCACCGCATCGTCGTCGCGGTCGCTGCCCCAGATCGGCAATTTGTCAGGCGCGACCACACGCCGGTCGGCGGCTTCGACGCAGAGCCGCTTCCAGAGCGCGGGCTCGTAGTCGAGCAGCCGGGTGAAGCCGAAATCCTTCATGTCGCGCGCCAGCCCCGGCGCGTCGCCGAGCGCCATGCCGGCCGCTTCGAGCAGCAGCGTGCCCGAGCCGCACATCGGATCGAGCAGCGGGATGCCGGGCGCCCAGCCGGCCAGGCGCAGGATGCCGGCCGCCAAATTTTCTTTCAATGGCGCGGCGACCTTGGCGATCTTCTGGCCACGCAGCCAGAGCGGCTCGCCGGAAGTATCGACATACAGCGTCGCGGTTTTGTCGGTGACGAACAGGTGGATGCGCACGTCGGGCGCGGCGGTATTTACGTCCGGCCGCTTGCCGCAGTCGGCGCGGAAGCGGTCGCAGACGGCGTCCTTGACCTTCAGCGTGATGAACTCGACGCTCTTGAATGGCGCCTCATTTTTACTCTTGGCGGCGGTGACATAGACGCGGATGCTGCGCGAGGCGTCGAACAGCCTGGGCCAGGCGATGTCGTAGGCCAGTTTGTAGATATCCTGCTCGCTGCCAAAGTCGGCGCTGGCGAGACGGCACAGCACGCGCGTGGCGATGCGCGAATGCAGGTTCAGGCGATAGCCGGTTTCCTTGCTGCCCGCGAAGCCGGCGCCGCCGGGCGTGATCGCGACCTCCGTGCCGCCCGCCGCCGCGATGTCTTCGGCGAGCAGGGCTTCGAGGCCGCGCGGGCAGGTGGCGAAGTGCTGCTGGGTCGCGTCGGCCGTCCAACGGACGACACGACGGCTCAAAAGGGTTTCACCACCACGAGGATCACGATCGCCAGCAGCAACAGCACCGGCACCTCGTTGAAAACGCGGAACCAGACATGCGAATGGGCGTTCTCCCCCGCCTGGAACCGGCGCAGCAGCCGGCCGCAATAGAGATGATAGACGACGAGTACGGCGACCAGGGCGATTTTCGCGTGCAGCCATCCGCCGCCGAAGCCGTAGCCCATCCACAGCCACAGGCCGGCGCCCACGGCGAGCGCGCCGATCGGCGTGACGAACCAGTAGAGTTTGCGCGCCATCACGAGCAGGCGTTCGCGTTCCGCCGTGCTGCCCGCCGGCACCAGCGCCAGATTGACGAAGATGCGCGGCAGGTAGAACAGGCCGACGAACCAGCTCACCACCAGAAAGATATGAAAGGCCTTCAGCCAGAGCATGAACACGATGACACTCCTCGTTGCAAGACGGCGGCGATGCCGACCTCGACGGTCGGATAACGCAGCCGCAGTTTCAGTTCGCGCTTCATGCGCGTGTTGTCGAGCCGGCGCGACTCATTCATGAAGGAAAGCAGTTGCGGCGACAGGCGCGCCTGTGCCTCGGCGCGGGTTACCCGCGGCGGGCGCGCCAGGACAAAGGCATCGGCGAGCTTGTCGAACCAGTCGCCCATCCGCAGGGCCGAGTCGTCGCTGATGTTGTAGCAGCGGTTCGCGCTGCCGCGCTCCAGCGCGACGATGCAGGCGGCGGCCAGATCCTCTGCATGAATGTGATTGGTATAAGAGTCCTCCTCCTCGTGCAACACCGGGTCGCCACGGCGCACGCGTTCGAGCGGCAGGCGGTCGGCGGCATAAATGCCGGGGGCGCGCAGGATGCTGACGCGCAGGTTCGCCCGCCTCAGCAGCGACTCGGCGGCGACCCGGCGGCGCGCGCGCGCGGTGCCGGCGGCGCAGGGGCGCGACTCATGAACAACCGCACCGCCACAGGGGCCATACACGCCGCTGGTGCTGATGTACACAAGGCGGCGTGGTAGACTCCGCGCCCTTGCCAGCGTCGCCAGCAGGTGCTTGGTGCGCGGGTCGCCGGTCCCTTCGCCGGGCGGCGGCGCGCTGTGCAGCACCGCGTCGGCGATGCCCGCGAGGCGCCGCAGCGAGGCGGGCCGGTCGAGATCACCGCAGATCTGCTTCACGCCCAGGGCGCGCAGGGCCGGATCGACGGCGCGCACCAGCGCGGTCACCCGCCAGCGCCGCGTCAGGACAGGGAGCCCCCGGCGTACGACATCACCGCAACCGACAATCAGAAGTCTTCTTTTCTTCACCGGACGATTATCGCATGGCGCACCCAGCCCCCCATTCAGTCACACTGAGACCGAGCGGCCGCCAGTTCGGCGTCGCCGCCGGCGTTACCATCCTCGAAGCCGCGCTCGATGCCGGCATCAACCTGCCCTATGGCTGCAAGAACGGCGCCTGCGGCGCCTGCAAGGGCAAGGTGCTCGCCGGCAAAATCGACCTCGGCGGGGCGCAGGACAGCGCGCTGTCCGCCGCCGAGCGCGTCGCCGGCCTGGCCCTGTTCTGCTGCGCCAAGCCGCTCTCCGACCTGACCCTCGAAGTGCGCGAGGTGAATGCCGCGCGCGACATCCCGGTCAAGACCCTGCCCTGCCGCGTGCAGCAACTGGAGCGCGTCGCGGATGACGTGATGATGATCCGCCTCAAGCTGCCGACCAACGAGCGCTTGCAGTTCCTCGCCGGCCAGTACATCGAATTCCTGCTCGCCGACGGCAAGCGCCGCGCCTTCTCGCTGGCCAATGCACCGCATTCCAGCAATTCGCCGCACGCCGACGACCTGCTCGAACTGCACGTGCGCCACGTGCCGGGCGGCAACTTCACCGACCACGTGTTCCACCAGATGAAGGTCAAGGACATCCTGCGCATCGAGGGGCCGCTCGGCAGCTTCTTCCTGCGCGAGGATTCCGCCAAGCCGATCCTCCTCGTCGCCGGCGGCACCGGCTTCGCGCCGCTCAAGGGCCTGATCGAGCATGCGCTGCACATCGGCGCAACGGGGAAAATGAGGCGCCCGATGCAACTCTACTGGGGCGCGAAGAACCGCGCCGGCCTCTACATGAATGCGCTCGCCGAAAAATGGGCGGCGGAAAATGGAATTTCCTATACGCCGGTGCTCTCGGAGCCGGACGCCGACTGGACCGGCCGCACCGGGTTGGTCCATGAAGCCGTGCTCGCGGATCACCCCGACCTTTCCGCCTATCAGGCGTATGTCTGCGGTGCGCCGGTGATGTGCGAGGCGGCGCTGAGGGATTTCACCGCCCGGGGATTGCCGAAGGACGAGTTCTTCGCCGATGTCTTCAGCTATGCACCGAAATAAAAGTCGGCGCCGGCGGGACGGCATTACCGCCGGTTACTCTCCGAGGTAGGCCGCCCGCACGCGGGGATCGGCGAGCAGCTTGTCGGCGCTGTCGGCCAGCGTGATCCTGCCGCTTTCCATCACGTAGCCGCGCGCGCAGGTCTGCAGCGCGAGGCGCGCGTTCTGCTCGACGAGGAAGATCGTCACACCCTCGGCGGCGACGGCGCGGATCACTTCGAAGACCTTGTCCACCATCAGCGGCGCGAGGCCCATCGAGGGCTCGTCGAGCAGCAGCAGTTGCGGCCGGCCCATCAGCGCCCGGCCGATGGCGAGCATCTGCTGCTCGCCGCCGGACAGCGTGCCGGCGACCTGTTCGGCGCGCTCCTTGAGGCGCGGCAGCAGGCCGTAAACGTGCGCCAGATCCGCGGCGATGTCCGCCTTGTCGCTGCGGTGGTAGGCGCCCATCGCGAGGTTCTCGGCGACCGTCAGGCGGGCGAAGATGCCGCGGCCTTCTGGGACCAGCGCCATGCCCTTGCCGATCAGCAGATGGCTCGGCAGGCGGTCGAGGCGCTCCTTGCGGTAGTGGATCTCGCCGGAGGAAGGGATCATGCGCGCCAGCGCCTTGAGCGTCGAGGTCTTGCCGGCGCCGTTGGCGCCGATCAGGCACACCATCTCGCCTTCCTCGATGGCCAGCGAAATTCCCTGCACGGCGGCGATCCCGCCGTAATGGACCTCCAGGCCGACCGCCATCAGCAGGGCGTGTCCCGGGTCCGCCGGCTTATCCGCCAATGCTGCCTCCCAGATAGGCTTCGATGACCTTCGGGTCCTTCTGCACCACGGCCGGCACGTCCTCGGCGATCTTCTCGCCGTAGTCGAGCACGGCGACGCGGTCGCACAGTCCCATCACCAGCTTGACGTCGTGCTCGATCAGCAGCACCGTCAGCCCGTCGGCGCGCAGGCCTTCGATGAGCTGGCGCAGGCCGGCGGTCTCGGTGGCATTCATGCCGGCGGCGGGCTCGTCGAGCGCCAGCAGCTTCGGTTCGGTGGCGAGCGCGCGCGCGATCTCGAGGCGGCGCTGGTCGCCGTAGGACAGGTGGCGCGCCAGAGCCTCGGCGCGGTGGGGAATGCCGACGTAATGAAGCAACTCCTGGGCGCGCCGCTTGACGGCCGCCTCCTCGGCGCGCTGCCCCGGGGTGCGCAGGATGGCGCCGAACACGCCGGCCCGGGTGCGCACGTGACGGCCGACCATGACGTTTTCGAGCGCGGTCATGCTGCCGAACAGCCGGATGTTCTGGAAGGTGCGGGCGATGCCGGCCTCGGCGACGCGGTAGGGATTGGCAAGATCGAGCGCGCGGCCATCGAACAGGACTTCCCCGCCGTCGCGCGGATAGAGGCCGGTCAGCACGTTGAAGAAGGTGGTCTTGCCGGCGCCGTTCGGACCGATCAGCCCATAGATTTCGTTCGCGCGGATCGTCAGCGAGACGTCCTTGAGCGCCTGCACGCCGCCGAAACTCTTGCCGACGTTGCAGGCTTCGAGCAATACGGCTACCGACGAGCTCAAGCGCCGGCCCCGCGCGCCTCACTCATTTCGCGCCTGTGGCGCGACTCGGGCCAGATTCCGGCGGGGCGGAAACGCATGGTCAGCACCAGCGCGGCGCCGAACAGCAGCATGCGCAGCACCTCGGGTTCGACGAGCTGCCGGCCGAACAGCGCCATTTGCACCGGTTCGACGGTGTACCGCAGTATCTCGGGCACGAAGGAGAGCAGCAGCGCGCCGGCGATCACGCCCCAGACGTTGCCCATGCCGCCGAGTACGACCATCGCCACGATGATGATCGATTCGTGCAGGACGAAACTTTCCGGGCTGATGAAGCCCTGCATGGCCGCGAACATGCCGCCGGCGATGCCGCCGAAGGAGGCGCCCATGGCGAAGGCGAGCAGCTTGACGTTCCAGGTGTTGATGCCGGCCGCCTTGGCGGCGATCTCGTCCTCGCGGATGGCGACCCAGGCGCGGCCGATGCGCGAATTCTGCAAGCGCAGATTGACGATGATGATCAGGAGCAGCAGCGCGAGCAGCATGTAGTAATACTTCACCGGCCCGGTGAACGGGATGCCGAAAAAACTGTCCGTGGTGGCGAAACTGATGCTGCCGATGCTGACATCGTCGATGCCCGTGATGCCTTTCGGGCCGTTGGTGATGTTGAAAGGCGTGGACAGGTTGTTCATGAAGATGCGCACGATCTCGCCGAAGCCGAGCGTGACGATGGCCAGATAGTCGCCGCGCAGGCGCAGGCAGGGCGCGCCGAGCACGGCCCCGGCAATGCAGGCGAGCAGGGCGCCGAGCGGCAGGATGATCCAGAAGGGCAGATGCAGGCCGAAATGGGGCGAGGCGAGCAGCGCCCAGAGATAGGCGCCGACGGCGTAGAAGGCGACATAGCCGAGATCGAGCAGGCCGGCCATGCCGACGACGATGTTGAGGCCCAGCGAGAGGAAGATGAACAGGATCGCCAGGTTGGCGATGCGCACCCAGGCGGTGCCGACCTGCGTCAGCACGTGCGGCAGGATGAGGAGCGCCACCCCGATGAGGACGAAACCGAGAATTTTGCGATTCATGCTCTTTCGGAGACGCGTTCGCCCAGCAGACCGGAAGGGCGGAACACCAGCACGAGAATCAGCACCGCGAAGGCGAACACGTCCTGGTAGTTGCTGCCGAACAGCACGACATGGCCGTCCGCGGCGCAGCGCTCGGCGAGCATGGCGGAAACCACCGGCCAGCGGCACAGATCGGTGAATTCGCCGATGTAGCCGGCGCCGAGCGCTTCGACCAGGCCGAGCAGGAGGCCGCCGAGCATGGCGCCGGCCAGGTTGCCGATGCCGCCCAGCACGGCGGCGGAAAAGGCCTTGAGGCCGAGGATGAATCCCATCGTGTAGTGGGCGATGCCGTAATAGGTGCCATACATGACGCCAGCCACCGCGCCGAGCGCCGCGGCGATGATGAAGGTGCCGGCGATCACGCGATTGGCGTCGATGCCCATCAGTCCCGCGATATTCACGTTTTCGGCGGTGGCGCGCATGGCGATGCCGAACTTGGTGCGATAGACGAACCAGGTCAGGCCGGCCATCAGGGCCACGGAGAGCAGGATGATGGCGATCTGCACGGCGCTGATCGCGGCGCCGCCGATGGCGAAACTCGGGTTGTCCATGATCTGGGGGAAGGCGCGCGGATCGCGGCCCCAGATCAGCAGGGCGACCTGTTGCAGGATGATCGACATGCCGATGGCGGTGATCAGCGGCGCCAGCCGCGGCGCGTGGCGCAGCGGGCGATAGGCCGCTCGCTCGAGCAGGAAGCCAACCGCCATGCAGGCCGGGATGGCCGCCAGCACGCCGGCCAGCACGATCATGAACGGCGGCAGCGGCAAGCCCATGCCGACCACGCCCATGATGACGGTGAAAGCGACCATCGCGCCGACCATCACGACGTCGCCATGGGCGAAGTTGATCAGCTGGATGACGCCATACACCATGGTGTAGCCCAGGGCCACGATGGCATAGACGCTGCCCGTGGTCAGGCCATTGATGATTTGCTGCAGGAAAATATCCACGGGCGCGGATGTTACTTTGGCTGCAACAACGGCGCCCCTCGGTTTTCCGCAGGGCGCCGTTGCCGTGGTGCGGCCGTCGGTTTTACTTCTGGGCCGGAGCGGCGGCGGGAGTCTCGGCCGGCTTGGCTTCGGCAGCGGGAGCCGCGGCCGGAGCGCTCAGCGCGGCATACTCGTCCAGCGTCAGGGACTTGTCGCCCTTGATGATCGCCAGCGGCACGATCTTGCCGTCCTTCATCGCGAAGATGGTCATCTCGGCGTCCTTGCGGTCGCCCTTCTCGTCGAACCGGATGTTGCCGGAGGCGCCGTTGAAGTCGCTCGCCGCCAGGGCCGGCAGGAACTTGGCCGGATCGGTCGAATCGGCCTTCTTCATCGCCTCGATCATCAGCATGGCCGCATCATAAGTGAAGGGCGCATAGAGGATCGGTTCGACGTTGAACCTCGCCTTGTAGGCATCGAGGAACTTCTTGCCCGAGGCTTGCACCGGAATGCCGGCCTGCGAGCAGATCATGCCCTCGGCGGCGGGACCGGCCAGTTCGGCCATCTTGTCGGTGCAGGCGCCGTCACCGAAGGCGAACGCCGCACTGATCTTGAGTTCGCGCGCCTGCCTGAGCAGCGGGCCGCCGGTGGCGTCCATGCCGCCGTAGAAGACGACATCGGGCTTCTTGCCCTTGATCTTGGTCAGCACGGCCTTCCAGTCGACCGTCTTGTCGGTGCCCTTCTCGCGCGGCAGCACCTTGACGCCGGCCGCCTTGAGGGCTTTCTCGACCTCGTTGGCGAGACCTTCGCCGTAGGCGGTGGCGTCGTCGATCACGGCCGCGACCTTGGGCTTGGCGCTGGCGATCAGGTAGTTGGCGACCGCGGGGCCTTGCTGGTCGTCGCGGCCGACGACGCGGAACACGGTCTTGAAGCCCTGTTCGGTCAGCGCGGGGTTGGTGGCCGAGCCGGAGATCATCGGGATGCCGGCCTGGTTGTAGATGGCGGAGGCGGGAATGGTCGTGCCCGAGTTCAGGTGGCCGACGACGCCGACGACCTTCGCATCGACGAGCTTCTGGGCGACGGTGTTGCCGATCTTCGGATCGGCCTGGTCGTCTTCGGCGATCAGCTCGAACTTGACCGGATTGCCACCGATCTTGATGCCGGCCGCGTTGGCCTCTTCGATGGCGAGACGGGCGCCGTTTTCGTTGTCCTTGCCGAGATGGGCGATGCCGCCGGTGAGCGGGCCGACATGGCCGAGCTTGACCACGGTGACCGGCGGCGCGACGGGTGCGGCGACGGGCTTCGGCGCTTCTTCTTGCTTGCCGCATCCCATCATCAGCACCGCGGCGGCGACGGAGAGGGAAAGGGCTTTGACAGGGACGTTCATCGGGAGGGCTCCATTCGGTTTGGAATTACGTAGAGGGGAGGCGGGGCTCGATTCTTGCCTTAGTCCCGGAGCTTGTCAATCGCCCGCCGCCTCAGCCGAGGTAGCGATAAATGAGAAGAACGGCGATCAGCAGCAACAGCGCCAGCGATTCCATCGCGACGATCAGCAGCGAGACGCGGCGCCCCGTCGGGCTCATGCGCAGCCAGAAACGGTCGAGCAGCCAGCGCGCCAGCCGGGCGCGGCGATCCGACCGGGCGGCCCAGGTGAGATAGCCCGCGCAGGCCTGGAGCCAGAGGTTGAGCTCGGCCAGGCGCATGGTTTCGATCGGTGCGGCGAAAGTTTCGCTCCAGTCGATCCGCGTCAGTCCGTTCTCCTGCGGGGACAGCGCCAGCGTGATGGTGCGCGGCGGGTCGCCGGCGAAAACCAGGGCGCCGCCGGTATCGGCAAAGTCGGCGCCGGCGGGACGGCGATAGCTCGCTTCCCGCTCGCTGCGCTCGTAGCGCACGCTCAGGGATTGCGCGTCGAGCGCGAGCACCTCCCATTCCGGATTGAGGCGGAACCAGGCTTCGCCGTCCCGGAAGAACCCGGCGACCCGTTCGATCGGCGCGGCAACCTTCAGGCTGCGTTCGTAGCGGTAATCAGACACGGCACAGCAGCACCGGCGCGGCGAGCTTGCCGTCGAGCCGGCCCGGCAGGTCGCGTGAGGTCCAGCGCTCGTAGCGGCCGCCGAAGCGCTTGCCGCCGAGAATGACGAGTTGGTAGCCGCCGGCGGCGACCCGCTGCGGAATGACGATCTCGGGTTCGCCATATTGCAGCAGGCGACCGACCGCGATGCCGGCCGTCTGCGCCCGCGCCACGAAAGCATCGAGCGCCGCCTCGCCCTCGGCGGCCAGACTGCGATCCAGGTGTGCGCGGCATTCGTCGCGATTGATCGCGTATATCTCGTTGGTGAATTTCTTCAAGTAAGGATCGACGACATACAGGGCGTCGAGCGCCGCGCCGGCGCCGGCCAGGTCGAGCGCGCAGCGGCAGGCCGTTTCGGTGTGCGGCTCGCCGTCGACGCACAACAGGATGGGGGAAAAATTCATGGATAAAAAAGGGGCATCCGCAGATGCCCCTGGCAGGAGTGACGGCGCCTAGCCCTTGACCTGGAAGGCCTCGGTGCCGATGATGATGACGGCGGCGGCGGCCAGCACGGCCTTCAGCGTCGCCGACGCGAAGCCGATCACGAAGGCCGAACCGCCGGCTTTCTTGAGGTCGTCGAACGCGATGTTGAG
>JAGXSN010000230.1 GCA_018333815.1 Sulfuritalea sp.
GAGTCCTTCCGGCAGGCGATCTCCCCACGGCTTGCTGAGTTGCAGCCGCAAGCCGTTGCCATCGATCCCCTGGAGGCGGGCCGCATCGAAATCATGGAACCGGCGTGTCCGGGGATACAGCGCCTTGAACAAGGCCTCCTTGGCGGAGAACAGCACCGTCACACGAATCTCTCGCGGCAAGGCGTCGAGCAGTTCCAGTTCGTCCCGGCTGGCCACGGAGGACTCGATGTCTGCCGCCACCGCAGCGTCGACCAGGGGCTCCATGTCCACACCGAGCGCCCGGCACGACGAAGAGAGCGTCGCCACGGCGACCGCGCCGAAACGACTGTGACTGATGCTGCCGATCCATCCGGCCGGCCATACCGGCATGCGATCCTCGCCAAGCGGCAACCAGCCATCTCCCAGGTAGCCAGCGTGAGCCAGCGCCCGCGCGGCACAGTATCGTCCGACAAGGAATTCTCGCTGCCGCTTGGCGACGGCTTCCCGAATTTCCGTCGGGAGACGCGAGGCAAGCGCCGACAAGTCCACCTGCGCATCGATAGGCATCGCATGCAGGCCGATCGAGGTGTCCAATCCCAGTTGAACGACAAGCAGGGAGGGCTCCACAACAATCATCGCGCAGCCGGGATTCCGCAACGGCGCGGCTCCGATCTCATGGTGGGCTGTGGTTTTCTTCCAACCCTGTTCAATAATCGCGTACCTCCATAGCCAATGGTCCGTGACGAGGCCTGACGATGCGCGCGGACTTGTCGTGCAGTCCTCTTAGTGGCGTAACACATTCGCTTCTCCCACATACGTATCGCGTGCGGCTCCGCGCGTCGATTTCGTCATCAATGATGACAAATGAGGAGGCGGGAGAGTCCGCATTTGTGGCTGCCCCGCAGGGCGGGGCCTGTCATGGTGAGCGCATGTCACTCACCGGAGTTCTCCATGCCTTCCGCTCGCATTCGAATTCTGTCTCATCTTGCCATCGTCTGTCTGCTGGCCGGTTTGTCGGCGGGTTGCGCGACTACGAATTGGAAACCCGACGGGACGGCCAACGCCAACGTGGCATCGGACCAGGGCGAGCCGCCGGGCAATCCGGTACCGGTCATCAGATACGGCCGCTACACCCTGGTGGAACTCGTTCCAGAAGTACCGCAGCGCGACCTGATGCGGCAAGTCATCGACGTTTCCATCCCCTCGGACGCGAACGCGTCGGTGGGAGACGCGATGCGGTATGTCATGCTCCATTCAGGATATCGGCTGTGCGACGCCACGGTCGGGACCGGGGTGCTCTTCACCTCGCCGCTACCGGCGGCGCACAGGCGTCTCGGGCCGCTGCTTCTGCGCGATGCCTTGCTGATCCTGGCCGGCCCGGCCTGGGACCTCTCGGTTGACGATTCCAACCGGGAAGTCTGCCTTCACTATCATCGGAGGCCGGCTGCCGGGGCATCGGACGCGCCGTCCTCCGACGAGCCACTGGAGCCCGTGCGGGCGGAGGATTCGGACTCGCCGACGACGTCACAGGGGGCGCGGCCATGAACGCCGAGGCATCCCTCTCGACACCGCGCCGCGCTTCCTGGACGCGCATCGTCGTCGTCACCTGGGCGGGCATCCTCAGCCTCGTGGTGGCGGTGAACAGCGTAGGCCTGAGCCGGCTTTCCGATCGGGTTCACGAGACGACGCGCACCGGGCAGATCGAACACCTGACCGAGCACATGGCCACCCTCGAACAGAGGGTCGCTGCGGTGGAGCGCGGACTTGCCGCGGTGAACCAAGCCAACCCGGGGGCGGAAATCCAGAGCCTGCGGCAGCGCCTCGACGAGTTCGAAGCCGCGCAGGTCCACGCAGACCAGGCCGCCGAGTCACGCGCGCTTCTGGAGCGCGTGCAGCGAATCGAGGCCAGGCTCGGCAGGCTCCGTTCGCCTGCGCCCACAGCTGCGCCTCGCCCTCGCCCAGCCCCGCCGGGCGAGTCCACGCCACCCGAACCGCCGTTCGATGTCGTCGGCGTCGAATTGCGCGGCGGCGAACGATATCTCGCCATTTCGCCCAAGAGCGCCACCGATCTGCCACGGGTACGCCTGCTGCGCCAGGGCGACACCGAGGCCGGCTGGAAACTGGATGCCATCGAAGCCACCGGCGGCGTCTTCCGGATGGACGGGCGGCTTCGGCGCATCCCGGTTCAGTAGGTGAAGTAACCATGGGCATGCGCCGCTGCTTCCTCGTCGCCCTGCTCGCCACCATCGGCACCGCCGGGTGGGCACAACAGCAGGACGTCCGCGACTCGCGAAACATCACGAGTCAGGCGAGGGCCTCGGCCGAGGCCCTGCTCGACGAGCGTTCCGCCCGCGACTGGGGCCTGAACGGCGAGGAGTGGATACGCTACCGGAGGATCATGCAGGGGCCACTCGGCATCCACTCGCCCAACCTCGATCCGCTCACTGCGCTCGGCATCGAGGCCCGCTCGGAAGAGGAGCGCAGGCGCTACGCCGAACTGCAGGTTCGGGTCGAGGCCCGCCGCGTCGAGAAGATGCTGGCCTACCAGCGGGCCTACGATGCGGCCTGGCAGCGCCTGCATCCCGGCCTGCCGAGGGTGGACCTGACCGGCGCCCGTGCCGGGCGCGCCGCCACGGGTTCGGGACGGTTGGCGGTATTCGTCAAGGCGGAGTGCCCGGCATGCGACCAACGCGTGCGGCAGATGCAGGCCGCGGGGCAGGTGTTCGACCTTTACATGGTCGGCAGTCGCCAGGACGATGCCCGCATCCGCCAGTGGGCGACCCGGGCCGGAATCGACCCCGCCCGGGTGCGGGCACGCACGATCACGCTCAATCACGATGCCGGGCGCTGGCTGTCCCTTGGTTTGCCCGGCGACCTGCCGGCCGTGGTGCGCGAGGTGAACGGCCAATGGCAGCGGCAATAACCGCGCGGGCAGCGCTGGTGCTCATGCTGGGCGTCCAGGCCACGAGCGTGCCTGCCCAGGAAGTGCCGCCGCCGGCCTACCAGATCGCCGCACGTCAAGCGGGCGTGCCGTCGCCGGTCCTGTACGCCGTGGCCCTGCAGGAGAGCGGCACCCGGCTTCGCGGCCGCCTGATCCCCTGGCCGTGGACGCTCAACGTCGCCGGCTCGCCACAGCGCTACGCCACCCGCGCCGAGGCCTGCGCGGGGCTGCACCGTGCGCTCGCCCACACGCCGGCCAATCGCATCGACGCCGGCCTCGGCCAGGTCAATCTCGGCTACCACACGCATCGCTACACGCAGCCCTGCGAGCTGCTGGACCCGTACCGCAACCTCGCCATCGCTGCGGAAATCCTGCGCGAACAGCACACACCGGGCGAGGACTGGTTGCTTGCCATCGGCCGCTACCACCGGCCCGCCGGCGGGGCACCCGCGGCGCGCTACCGGCGCAGTGTCCATCGGCACCTGACCCGCGTGCTCGACCCCGGCGTTCCCGTTCCAACCCTCCAGGCCACCACGCCATGAACCACATCGTCCTTATCGCCGCCATCGGGCTGCTGCCCATGACCACCGTCTTCGCCCAGACCACCTCCGCGCCGCTGATCGTCGTCGAAGACCGCGGCGGCGACTCCGCGCTGCCGTACTACCAGTCGCTGAATCCTCAGCCGGATCAGGCCACGCCGCCGGCCCCGATGCCGGCCCCTCGCGTGGGCAACACGGCCGACGCCGAAGCCGCCATGCTGCCGGTGCGCTCGACGCAACTGTCGCCGGGCGAGGTGCAGCGCCGCGTCATCCGGGCGCCGGGCCTGACGGCGCTGTTCCTGATCGGCGACGACGAGCGTTCGCGCGCCTGGCTGCGGCAGCGGCAGGCGGCGCTGCGAGAGCTGCAGGCCGTGGGCCTGGTGGTCAACGTGGAGTCGATGGCCGCGCTGACGGCGCTGCGTAGGCTGGCTCCCGGCCTCACCCTCTCGCCTGTCTCCGGCGACGAGCTGGCCCAGCGCCTGGGCCTGCGCCACTACCCGGTGCTCATCACGTCCACCGGCGTCGAGCAGTAGGTGCACAAATGGCCCAACCGCATGCGGTCGAGGTGCTGCTGCGGCCAGCGGTGGAGCTTTATACCGTGGCGGTCTGCACCGGCGCCGCGATTCTGTGCCTGGTGGCACCGTGGTCACTCGCGCTGAACCCGCTGCTCGGCCTGGGCTCGGCGCTGGCCTTCCTGACCTTCGGCGCGATTCGCCTGCGCGATGCCTGGGTGATCCTGCGCTATCGCCGCAACATCCGCCGCCTGCCGCGCTACGTGATGACCAGCCGCGACGTGCCGGTGAGTCAGCAACGGCTGTTCGTCGGCCGGGGCTTTCGCTGGGAGCAGCGACACACGCACCGGCTGATGCAGACCTACCGGCCGGAGTTCCGCCGCTACGTCGAGCCGACGGCGATCTACCGGGCCGCCCGGCGGCTGGAGGAGCGGCTTGAGTTCGCGCCGTTTCCCGTCTCGACGCTGGCGCGCGCGCTGGCCTGGGACAGCCCGCTCAACCCGGCGCGGCCGCTGCCGCCGGTCGGCGGACTGCCGCGCCTGCATGGCATCGAGCCGCACGAGGTCGACGTCACCCTGCCGCTGGGTGAGCGCGTCGGCCATACCCTGGTGCTGGGTACCACGCGCGTTGGCAAGACGCGGCTGGCCGAGCTGTTCATCACGCAAGACATCCGCCGCAAGGTCCGCGGCGAGCACGAGGTGGTGATCGTCTTCGACCCCAAGGGCGATGCGGACCTGTTGAAGCGCATGTACGTCGAGGCCAAGCGCGCCGGGCGCGAAGGCGAGTTCTACGTCTTCCATCTGGGCTGGCCGGACATCTCGGCGCGCTACAACGCCGTGGGCCGGTTCGGGCGGATCTCCGAGGTGGCCACGCGCATCGCCGGACAGCTCTCGGGCGAAGGCAACAGCGCCGCGTTCCGCGAATTCGCCTGGCGCTTCGTCAACATCATCGCCCGCGCCCTGGTCGAGCTGGGGCAGCGGCCGGACTACCTGCTGATCCAGCGCCACGTCATCAACATCGACGCGCTGTTCATCGAGTACGCCCAGCACTACTTCGCCAAGAACGAGCCGAAGGCCTGGGAGGTCATCGTCCAGCTCGAAGCCAAGCTGAACGACAAGAACATCCCGCGCAACATGATCGGGCGCGAGAAGCGCGTGGTGGCCCTCGAACAGTACCTGTCCCAGGTGCGCATCTATGACCCGGTGCTCGACGGCTTGCGCAGCGCCGTGCGCTACGACCGGACGTACTTCGACAAGATCGTCGCTTCGCTGCTGCCGCTGCTGGAGAAGCTCACCACCGGCAAGATCGCGCAACTGCTCGCACCGAACTATTCCGACCTGTCCGACCCGCGGCCGATCTTCGACTGGATGCAGGTCATCCGCAAACGCGCGGTGGTCTACGTGGGACTGGATGCGCTGTCCGACGCCGAAGTCGCGGCGGCGGTGGGCAACTCGATGTTCAGCGACCTGGTCTCGGTCGCCGGTCACATCTACAAGTTCGGCATCGATGACGGGCTGCCCGGCGCCGCGGTGAGCGCCAAGATTCCGATCAACGTCCACGCCGACGAATTCAATGAACTCATGGGCGACGAGTTCATTCCGATGGTCAACAAGGGCGGCGGTGCCGGCGTGCAGGTGACGGCCTACACGCAGACCTTGAGCGACATCGAGGCCCGCATCGGCAACCGTGCCAAGGCCGGCCAGGTGGTCGGCAACTTCAACAACCTGTTCATGCTGCGCGTGCGCGAGACCGCCACCGCCGAGCTGCTGACGCGACAACTGCCCAAGGTCGAGGTGTACGCCACGGCACTGATGAGCGGCGCCACCGACAGCTCCGACCCGCACGGCAACACCGCCTTCACGTCCAACACCCAGGACCGCATCAGCAGCAACAGCGTGCCGTTGATCGAGCCGGCGCATGTGGTGGCGCTGCCCAAGGGGCAGTGCTTCGCGCTGACCGAGGGCGGCAACCTCTGGAAAGTCCGCATGCCGCTGCCTGCGCCCGACCCCGACGAAGCCATGCCGAAGGATCTGCAGGAGCTGGCCGGCTACATGCGACAGCACTACGTCGAGGCAGGAGACTGGTGGGAGAACCAAGGCATCCCCGGCCTGCAGGACAAGGCACTGCCCGACGACCTGCTGGACGACTTCAAGCAGATGGCCGCCGCTGAAGAGGCCGAAGCATGAGCGATCCGGCCGTCGCGGCCCAGCGCCAGCAGCAACGACAGCAGGGGCTGATCGCCGGCCTGGTCACGCTGCCGTTCCGCTTCTTCGGCGTGCTGTGCGGCGCGCTGCTGCTGTGCATTCTGATCGAATGCGTCGGCATGCACTTCTTCTGGCCCGAGCAGGGCTGGCGCCACGCGCAGGGCATGCTGCACTACGAGCTGGATCAGCTCTCCACGCATTTCACGCGCAGTGCGCTGGTGCAGGAGCCGGGGCGCACCGCGCATCGGCTGGTCGAGCAGGGCTACGACTGGCTGTTCGTGAAAAGCGGTCTGCTGGACTGGATACGCGACGCCTCGGCGCAGGCCAGCGCCGGCAGCCACCGCCCGACCAAGGATCTCCGCTACTACATCGGCTTGGTCTACGTGAACGTGGAGAGCTACCTGATCGCGGCGGCCTACACGACGTTGGTCTTCCTCGTGCGGCTGCTGGTGCTGTGCCTGACCCTGCCGCTGTTCCTGATGGCCGCCTTCGTCGGGCTGGTGGACGGCCTGGTGCGCCGGGACATCCGCCGCTTCGGCGCGGGACGCGAATCGGGGTTCATCTATCACCGCGCCAGGGCCAGCCTGATCCCGCTGGCCGTGCTGCCGTGGGTGACTTACCTGGCACTGCCGGTCAGCGTGAACCCGCTGCTGATCCTGCTGCCCAGCGCGGTGCTGCTTGGGGTAGCGGTGTGCATTGCGGCGGCGACGTTCAAGAAGTACCTATAGATCATATATAGTGTTCATGCCTTGTATCGGCGGAGGGCATCCTTGGGGTAATATCACCCAGATTCAAGACTAGCCTCCGCTCAGACGGGTACTCCATGAAGATTCATTTCGGTACGAAAAAAGTACAGAAAATGGGAAGAGTTGCCCTCACCGAAGCGTTGCTGCGCAATGCCGGCATCCAGGAGGGCGATTCAGTGGATTTGTACTTCGACGCCACTACAAAGGCCATCATTATCGAGCGCACGCCATCAGACGAAGCGGCTGAGGCTTCCCTCAGCGCAAAGCGCACCAAGAACAGGGCCAAGACACCATGACCATCGCCGATCGCTTTTCCGGACACGAGTCCTTCGTCTGTCGATACGGCTGGCTACCTAAAGCCTATCAGGCGGTCTCGGTGGATCCCGAACTTCTGAAGGATGAGGAGCGGGCGATGCATACGCTGGGTATCGGCCGCAACATGCTGAAGTCGCTACAGTTCTGGTGCGAGGCCACGGGCGTTCTTGTGCCCGTGGCAGGACATGGTCACCAGCCTGGCCCCATCGGACGCAAGCTGCTCGATCCCGAGTACGGGTGGGATCAGCATCTGGAGTCTCTTGAGTCGCTGTGGTTGCTGCATTGGCGCCTTTGTACTCGTGCGGCGCTGGCAGCTTGGACGGAGGTATTTGGCGAGGGGCGGCTTGTGCGCTTCGACCGCCAGCGGCTGGTCGCCGCACTGGCCCAACGCGCCGAAGGCTCGGCCAGGCCGCTCGCCACTAGCACACTGGAGCAGCATGCCGCCATCTTTCTTCAGAGTTACTACCAGGCCGAGCGCAGCGGCGATGACACCTCCTGGTGCCCGCTACAGGACCTCGCACTGCTGCGCGCCGCAAAGGAAGAAGATGGCCGTATCGTCTTCAACACCGATCTTCGTGCGCCGATCGGTTTGAGCCTGCGGGTGTTTGCTATCGCGTTGGTGGAGTTCGTAACCTCGTCCGACCAAGGCGCCTCATCGGTGGATTTCCATCGTCTTCTCAAGGGCGTTAACAGCCCGGGGGTGGTCTTCCGCCTGGATGAATACCAGTTGCGTGCTTTCGTGGAGAGCGTGGCGCAAGGTCCATTGCGCGATGCCATGCGTTTCGTTGACACGTCCGACACGCAAAGCGTCGTGCTCCACCGCGACCGCATCGATCCGAACTATCTGCTGGAGGCACATGAGGAGGCCCCCATCCATGCTTAACCGAATCATCGATGGGCTGGAGCTGAACACGCACCACACCCGCTCCATCTCGCTTAGCCGCGATCTTCGCGACGATACAGCCATCGCCAGCTACCTGCCTACGCCCAATGCTGTCCAGGCGCTCAAACAGATTGGGACGGCGCTTGCGGAGTATCGGTCCCAGCGTGCCTGGAAAGTAGTTGGCCCGTACGGAAGCGGTAAGTCGGCGTTGGGGATTGTGCTTGCGCAGTTGCTCGCTGGTCGTGACGCTCATCCAGCGGCCTCGGAGATGCTGCGGGTAACTTCCGCGTCTGTCGCTGACCTATTTGCGGATTCCAGGCGTTTCCCGCTTGCGATCGTGGGAGCGCGGCTGTCCATCGGTTTAGCGCTGGAAGCGGAGGTCCGTCGCACTCTGGAAGTCTGGCACCAAGGCAAAGGAGTCAGCGCCCTGAAACGTCATCTGAGGGAGCCAGGTCTCTACAAAGGGCGCCCCATCAACGCGGTTGCCGGGGAACTGATGCGCGATTTCACGTCAGTCGCTCGCGCACAAGGATTCTCTGGAACATTGCTCCTTGTCGATGAAATGGGCAAGTTCGTCGAGCATGCAGCGATGCACCCAGAAGCAGGGGATCTGATCGCACTTCAGCAACTGGCGGAGGAAGCATGTCGGCAAGGGGATGACTCTCTCGCGATGGTTGTGCTCCAGCACCAGCACTTCGCGAGTTACGCGGCAGGCATTGGTCGTGCTCTGGGGGAAGAATGGCACAAGGTTGCGTCGCGCTTCGAGGAGATACCATTTGACGAACCAGTTGAGCGTTACGTGCACTTCGCGGCACATGCGCTAGGCATCAAACCGGCACTTAATCGCGACCCCAAACTGGTGAATGCCGCACAGTCCCTATTCGGAACGGCACTGGAGCAATCTGTCCTTCGAGCGCCAACATCGGCTGACCGTCGCCTGTTCCAGCATCCTGAGAAACTCTACCCCCTCCATCCACTCACGCTGGCTTCGCTGGCCGTTGTTTCCAAGCGCTATGGCCAAAGCGAGCGCTCATTCCATGCTTTCCTCAACAGCAACGAGCCGGCGGGGCTTCGGGACTTCGCACAGGTCACCTCCATAGAGGAATACCCCTGGTATCGCTTGGCTCAGGTGTTCGACTATCTGGCTTCTGGCAACGGCCTACGCTTTCGCGATCTCGCTGCAGAGCGCCGTTGGGCATTTGCACTCGTCCGCATTGAGAGGCAGGCGAAAGACGCAGACGCTTTGGTGGCACTCAAGACCATCGCCGTACTGGAATTGGTGCAGGCGCCTCTCGCACTACGCATTACTCCGGAATTGGTCGCATTCGCGCTCGGCAGCCTCTCAGTCACTGAGACACGGACGCTACTTGACCGCTTGGTGACTCAAGGCCTGCTGATCTGCCGGCACAGCCGGTCCGAATACGGTTTTGCCGTATCAGATGCCGTCAACATCGAGGCGCTTTACGAGCACGCGGCACAGGCGGGCGACGACGAGCTTATCGTGCGTGGAGCCTCGCACGCGCTTGGGAATCGATTGGTTGTGGCCAACAAGCACTATGGCTATCGGGGAACGATCCGGACGCTAGCCATTAATGTCGGAACAATCGTCGCATGGCCCCATGCAGGCGCCAACAAAAGTGATTCAGAAGGGCGGCCAGACGGCTGGCTCCGCCTGATTCTAGTAACGGCGGGCTCACGGGAAGAACAACAAGCCTTGGATCGCGTACGCAACGCGGACGATCCACTCAGTGTGCACTGCTGCCTGTCGTTGTCCGTTCAGGGGCGGGCGGCGCTCGCAGAGCTGGCGATCTGGCTGGCGGTGCAGCGCGAGGTTGCCGCCAAACGGCTCGATCCCTGGACCAGCCAGTACGTAGAGAGTCGCCTCCACCAAGCCAAGGAGGATGTCGATGCACTCGTGCTCTCAGCGCTGGCGTCTAATCCGGGCCGTACCGGCACGGTGTATTGGCACTTGGGTGAGGTTATTCCGGACAGTGAGTCGATGAACGTCGGCCAAGTCGCCTCTTGGATGTTCGAGAAGGTCTTCCACCGTGCTCCCCGCATCGTCAACGAGCTGATCAACAAGGACCGCCCGGCTTCCGCAATCGTCCTTGCACGCCAGCGGCTGCTTGACGCCCTGCTGGCTGGTTCTGGCGACCGCCCTCTCTTTCGTGACAACGAATACCCACCCGAGCGGCTAATCCACGCCACGCTGTTGCGCGACACAGGCATATGGCAGGCCAGCGGCAACAACTGGGAGCTCGTCGAACCCAAGCTTGGGGCTCGTGTCGACATCAGCGCGCTCTGGACTGAGATTTCACTCATCCTAGCGCGCGAAGATGCCCCCACATTCGAGCAAGTACTACAGGCGCTTGCCGCTCCACCGTTTGGGGTGCGCAATGGACCGGCCAGCATCTGGGTCACACTTTACGTGATGATTCGTCGAAGTCGCTGCGCCGTCTTCGAGCGTGGCACTCTAGTGCTGGAACTCACGAGCGAGCATCTGCAGCGCATGCATCGAAATCCGCACACGTTCACGTTGCGCGAACTCCCTCAGGCGCAGGGAGGCCACAATTTGCTACGTGACTACGGCGCCGCGCTTGCCTCACTGGGCGCGGTACCCAGCGATGAAACCACATATCTGGAACTGGCCCGTGCACTATACCGTTGGTTTGCAAGGCTGTCGGATTTCACGCAGCAGACGGGACGCGTCAGCAAGGATGCCGCGCTGGTTCGCTCGGCGTTGCGCAAGGCGCAGGATCCAATCCAGTTGCTGACTTCGACACTGCCAAAAGCATATGCCCAGAGCAAGGGAGGGCATCCCTTCCAAGAATGGCTGTCTGCGGCGCTGACAGATCTGGGTATGAGTCAACGCAAGCTGCAGGATGCTGTCGTCGCAGAGCTAGGGCAAGCGTTCGAGATGGTCGGCCCACTCAGCAAGATTCGAAGCCAGTTGCAGTCCGAATGCTCGGGTGCCGCTACTGGATTAGCAGACGCTCGACTCAAGAGCTTTATCCTGCGTTGCACAGACTTGACGCTGACGGACGAGAAGTGGCTCGATTCCGTGGCTAGCCTGCTCGTCCAGCGTCCTTTAGACGCTTGGACGGACGAGACCGTCGACAGCTTTGCGCAGGCCGTTACGGATATTTCCGGCCACTACAGGCGCTGGCTGCGTCTGGTAATGCAGCGCAAGGGCGCGCCACGCGCCGCTGAACGCTTTGTAAGCTTGACGCTCACCAGTGCCAGCGGGCAAGAATCTGCGCTGCTGGTCGCCACGACCGAGCATTCCACCCGGCTTGCGCGCAATGTGTTGGACCTGCTTGCACAGGAGGCTGGAGCTGACCCACAAACGGCCGCCGCGGCACTGGCGCAGGCGCTCCAGAACCTGCAGGTTACGCATGCACTGACGAATTCCACCGAGGAGAAGCGCCATGGCAAGCGAGAAGCGGGTTAGACATATTCTCAGCTTGTCTGGCGGGAAGGACAGCGCTGCGCTGGCCATTTACCTGCGTGACCGCGTGCCGGAGATGGAGTACATATTCAGCGACACACGCAAAGAGCTTCCCGAAACCTACGATTATCTGCAGCGCATCTCGAACTACCTCGGCAAGGAAGTGACGCATCTCAATGCGGACGTCGGGTTCGACCACTGGTATGAGATGTATGGTGGCATGATCCCTTCCAATCACCGGCGCTGGTGCACGCGGGCCTTGAAGCTCAAGCCTTTCGAGCAATACTGCGGCGACGACGAGGTCGTGAACTACGTGGGGCTGCGCGCTGACGAGGACCGCAGCGGCTACATCAGCCACAAGCCGAACATCAAGGCGGTCTATCCGTTTCGTGAAGACGGGCTGGTGCTGCGTGATATCGAGGAGATCCTGCGGACTTCCGGCGTAGGCATGCCGCCATATACACGCTGGGGCCGCACCCGCTCAGGCTGCTACTTTTGCTTCTACCAGCAAAAGATCGAGTGGGTTCGTCTCAAGGAAACGTACCCGGATTTGTACGAACAGGCCAAGGCGTACGAGAAACCATACGAAAAAACCGGCAACTTCTTCACGTGGAGCCAGGGGGAAAGCCTGGCGGAACTGGAACGGCCCGAGCGCATGGAGGAGATCAAGCGCGAGCACGTGATCCGCATTGAACGCAAGGCTCAACGCCGTGAGAACGTGACGCTGATGGAGGTCTTCGCCCAAGCGGATTCCGCCGATATGCCTGAGGACGATGATGACCAGGGGTGCCTCGTATGTCAGCTGTGACGGCTGTTGGGCACAGGATCATCTTGTCGGGAAACTTCCGAGGGACGAGTGCCACTTTATTGATTGGGCATTCAGTTTTTGCACCGGTAGGTAATTGTCAGTGGGTATAACAGTCAAAGCTCGCGTCCTGCTTGAGCTCGGTGCTGAGTTGATCAGTTCCGACCAGATTGCTATCTACGAGCTGGTGAAGAACTCTTTGGATGCGCGGGCAACGCGCATTGCAGTACATGTTCGCGTCACATTACCGCGCAGTGAATACCTTGGCATTCGCCAAAGCCTTGAGCGATTCTTCCAGAAGAAGGAAAGTCTTTCTCGGGATACGGTTCGGCAAATGATCGAGGCCGGCATGGAGCCCACGGCAGCGCAGGCGGACCGTGATGTATTCCTAGAGGAGGCTCTGTCGCCGTCAAACGGTGATTACATCCAGGCACTAGATGCCGCCTACAAACGCTGCAATTGGATCGAGATTTCTGACGACGGTGGCGGCATGTCGTTTGAGGACCTTGGTGGCGTCTATCTCACGATTGGCACCACTCACCGCCTGGATGATCGAATGCGCAACAGCGCCCACACGGTGCTTGGTGAAAAGGGCATCGGCCGCCTATCCGCCGTGCGCCTTGGCGATCAGCTTCACGTCTTGACGTCCAAGACCGGAGATAAGACGCTGAATGAACTCAAGATCGACTGGTCCACGATCAAACGCAACCCACACCTCAACCTAGACGAGTTCCCAGCAGCACCCAATGTTGGGCCCAAGAAGAACAAGGTGTCTGATCACGGCACAATCATCCGCATGTCGAACCTGACGAGCGAGTGGTCGATCGAGAAGATGGAGTCTCTTGCGAAGACAGACTTCGCCAAATTGGTGGACCCGTTCCTGACTTCGTTCAGTCGCCCGAATGTGCGACTGTACTTCAATGGGCAGTCAGTCGACATCCCTTCGTTTCAGACGCGTCAGCTCGCATACGCGCATGCACGATGCTCAGCGAGTTTCGCGCTCGATGCTGACGGGCAACCTGTCCTATCGGGTGAGGTAACGTACAAGGCCTACGGACAGAGTAAGACCTTCAGCCTAGAGGGGATGCATCTTCTCAGTGCGCTGACTTTGAAGGGCAAGCGTCCAAAGACTGGCGAGGTTTTCCGTCCCGCGGGTACCCTGATGCAGGGCCTAGCGAGCCTAGGTCCTTTTGAGATGGAGGCACATTGGTTTAACCGGCAGAAGCTTCGCCTCGATAAACCTGATGGCTATGAAGCAGCCCTACAGTGGTTGACGCACTGGGGGGGAGGGTTATTGCTTTATCGTGATCACTATCGGGTGTATCCGTATGCAGAGGCGCGTGACGACTGGCTCGATCTGGACGGCATTGCGTTGGCCACGCAGGGCTACAAGATGAATCGGAAACAGCTGGTAGGCGCGGTCCGCATCTCCAGTCGTGGCAATCCACATCTGCAGGATCAGACCAATCGGGAAGGCTTGCGCGACACGGAAGAGAAAGCAGCGCTGATCGCGCTGTTGCGCCACATCTTGGTGGTTGAGTTTAAGAGCTACCTCAATGCTGTTGAGGGGGCACAGGATGAGTCGGCAGCTAAGGAATTTCCGAAGCTGGAGAAACGCCTGGAGGAAGCCCAGAAACAGGCGTTGAAGCAGGTCCAGCATCTGAGGACCAAAGTCAAGGCTCCGGAGGACGTCGCGGCGATCAACACACTGCTTGCTCGCATGACGGACATGTCGGAAGCCTGGGAGCGTTCGAAGTTAACCATACGCGCCTACGAGGAGGACATTGACAAGTACATCCATCTCGCGGGCGTCGGCCTAATGACGGAGTTCATCTTCCATGAATTGGCGCGCCTTTCCGCAAACGCCTTGAAGCTGCTGCAGACCTACAAGCCGAGCAACGCCACCGAAAACCGCCAGCTTAGGAATCTGCGAGATCAACTGAGCACTCTCGAGAGGCGGATCCGAATCCTAGATCCATTGTCGACGCCGGGGCGTCAAAGGAAGGAATCGTTTGACCTAGTTCAGATGTTGCGGGATGTCGTGGAAATGCACGAGCCTCAATGGGGGCGTCATGGAATCCGAGTGGACCTGACCGGTCTAGGCAAGACGCCCGTGCCGATCAAGGCCGTCCGCGGGCAGCTTCTGCAGATTGTAGAAAACTTCATCTCCAACTCGGTCTATTGGCTCAAGCTGCTTGCGACGACGACGAGATTCGAGCCCGTCATCACCTTCAGCATCGACAGAGCTGCCAACACACTCACCGTTTTGGACAACGGCCCTGGGATTTCAGAAGACCGCGGTGATGAAGTATTCAATGCGTTCTTCACGACCAAACCTTCTGGCGAAGGCCGCGGGATGGGTTTGTATATCGCGAAGAAGCTTGCGGAAGGTAATGCAATGGAAATCACGCTTGCGGAAGCCGATGAAGACCGGATCCATCATGGATTCGTTGTCAATTATAGAGGGGCAAGGGATGGAGGCTCTTGAAGAAGCACTCGTCAAGCCGTTAAGGAAAGTTGTCGTAATCGACGATGCCTATGCGTCGGCTGATCCTGTCGATATTGACGGGGAAGCGGTATCCCGATTTCGCGACACCCTACTCGATGTACCAAAGCGGTTGACGCAGGTGAAGAGGGAGTTTCATCGCCCAGAGCTTGACCCCTCAGTGCCGCAGCACCTTGATGACCTTCTTCAGGACACAGCCACTGTGGCCCGGCTTTGGGCTTTGCGAGAGAGGCAAGCTTGGTCCTGGCTAGTGGAAACCGTCTTCAGAAATTATGCAGAGGACGTAGAAGAGAAGCGAGGCGCACTCGAAGGGCTTGAGGGCTTCTTGAATGAGCAGAAATGGCGCATCAACCGAATCTCGAAGTTTGACCCCGCGACGCTCGATGTTGCCGGATATCAGATCATCTTTCTGGACTTCTACCTCAAAGATGAGAGAGACCCAGAACGGTCATTAGCGCGCGCCGCGCAGCTTGCTCAACTGATCATTGATGCGAGGCAGAAAGGCACTCTCAAGCAGTACCCGCTGGTTGTACTGATGTCGTCGAGGCCTGGGGCTGCAGAACAGCAGGGAGCTTTCAAGGAGCGAACGGGGCTTCGGGCAGATTTCTTTTGCTTCGTCGAGAAGGCCCAGATCGCCCAGCAGCTCATGCCGAAGCTCAGACGCATGCTTGAGGGGTACCATGGCAAACAGTCTTGGGCGCACATGCTCGACGAGTTCTGGCTAGCGGCCATTCGTGCAGCGATGACGCTGCGGCAGAATCTGTCGAAGATCGAGCCTTCGGAAATCGCGCTGCTTCATGAAGCTGAGCTTGCTGTCGAAGAGGCTAGGCTGCCTGATTACCTGTCATGGTTAGTCTCAGAATCGCTCGCGAGTGGTCTGCTGGAGGACGCAGGAGTGCGCGCCTTGGGGGTACAGCTGCCAGACTTGATTGGGCACAGCGCGTTTCCCGGGACGGTACCGCCTGGCAGTCGACTGGCCGAGATGCATGTGCGCTCGGTGATGCGGCTCGATATCACTGACGACCTCCCAGAGACCAAGAGTTCGCCGGTCCAACTGGGTGACCTCTTCGCGAGATTGAACGGGGACGGCACACCTAAGGAGTTCCTTCTCGTGGTTGATCAGAGCTGCGACCTCGCAAGGCCCCACTCCAGTCAAAAAACTGTGGTCTTGTGCCTGCGCTGCGTTCCGCAAGAGATCAGCGACGTGGCACTCGCGTTCTATCGGACGGCGTATGGATCCGTCGACTTGGTCAGCATGACCTCCGGCGAGGGGAAAAGGTACTACCTGGCGAGTTGGGATCCGGTGAACCCCGCGACACCGGAATTGGCAGAACTGTCCCAGCGCAGGGGTGGCATCAAACGGCTGGCTCGATTGAAGCCAGTTGCTGCGCTTGCACGGCAAGAAGACTTAACTCAGCGCGTAGGGCGGATCGGTCAGCCTGTTGCGCCGCCGTCGGTGACAGCGTATCGCGCAAAGCTCGTCCTGATAGGCAAAGACGGGTTCCAGAAGGAATTTGATGCCACTAAAGAGCCTTGGGCGTCAGTGATCATCGTGCAAGGGCGCCATATGCCCAAGCCAGATCCTGTCGACGGTGGCGCTGCGTCAAGGAGTAAGACTAAGACAACGACGACCTTGAGTCTGACGTCGGACTTCGGCGAATGGCTCTCGGGCAAGCTGGACCGCGCCCACCTGGCAGACGCTCAAGCTTCCAGCCAAGCCAATGTGCTGAAACAGCACTTGACGGCTGGTACGGTACAACGCGTGAGCTTTGAGAGCGGTGACCAGATTAAGGCGAGCCTTGGGCGGGCATGGAGAAAGGTGAGCCTTAAGAAGCCTTCAGCTACCATCCATTGCGTCTTCGACAAGACCATACCGAAGGATCTGATGGACGCCATGATCGTGCTGCTCTTAACGCCTTATGAGCAGTAGCTCTGATACTTACTCAAATGCTGTTGGAGAAGGAACCATGACGTGTGACGCCGAAAAATGGATCAGCTTCGTCAGGCAATATGGTCCTCTCGCGCGCAATGCGAACATGTACGACGAGGAGATTCGACGCTGGTCGAAGTGTACCGGCTCCGATTGTCTGGACACGCTTTTGCAACTCAGGCCGCCTTTCGCATGGCATGAGCCTGACGGACTTCAAGGGGTGACATGAAGCCCATTTTTTCGAGACGCCAATGGCAGTTGTAGCGTTCCTTGAATTCGGCCACGGCGACACGAACTTCTTCGAGGTTCTTGAAGACGCGGCCATGGAACACCTGTTCCTTGAGCGTTCTGTTGAACCGTTCGGCAACGCCATTGGTCTGCGGTTCGGCGACGAAGGCAAAGCTGGGCGCGATG